>NZ_CCXI01000001.1 GCF_000820705.1 Clostridium polynesiense
AAATGTGGCCAGATAGCTCAGTCGGTAGAGCAGAGGACTGAAAATCCTCGTGTCCCTGGTTCGATTCCTGGTCTGGCCACCATTTTTGGTGCTATAGCCAAGCGGTAAGGCAAAGGTCTGCAACACCTTTATTCCCCGGTTCAAATCCGGGTGGCACCTCCAAAGAAACCCTTTAAGAATAATACTTCTTAAGGGTTTCATTTGTATATAAAACTAATAAGAAGTATCAAACTGTCCTTCATCTGTCCTTTTGTGACAGATGAAAAAAACTCTCCCTAGCCGGAGAGTTTATACACATTATTTTGCATTTTCTACTGCCTTACTAAACATATCGGCAGTAGATTTTTTTATTTCTTCTGTAACATGAATATAAATATCATCTGTGGTAGAGACCTTACTGTGTCTTAGCCTTTTAGATACTTCCTGGCTAGTAGCTCCATTTATAAATAATATAGTTGCATGACTATGCCTTAAACCATGGAAGGTTATTTTCTTATATCCTATTTTTTTAACGTATTTAGTAAATGCTTGTGATACGTAGCATGGTCTTACAGGTAGATCATCTTTATTTATACAGACGAACTTTTTTAAAATATCTTCTTCATTTTTTGCTGTAATGGATATTACTTTACTATCATTAGGAAATCTTTCAGTTTTAATTAATTTTAACTTTTCTGTAAGCTGCTTTGTCATGGTTACACTAGCTTTTGAAGCAGCTGTCTTAGGATCTTCTAACTCTAGTCCAATTTTAGGTTTTTCTACTGCAGTATTCCTAACATGAATCAACCCTGTATCAAAATCTATATCTTCCCATCTTAGGGCGCATATTTCGCCTTCTCTTAATCCAGTATGGAATGCAATAAAAACCGGAAGATATAAAGGAGTTTGTTCAATGAATTTTAGGAAGTTCTCTATTTCTTCAATACTCCATGTATTTATATTTCTTTCATCATCTGCAGGTGGAGTAGCATAAGTGACTGGATTTTTAACTATCATATCCCAAGCACAAGCTTTATCTAATGCCTGTTTAAAGACTTTGTGGACCTTTAATATAGTTCCGTCCATATATCTTCTTTTTACAGTACCATCCTTAAGAGTAATAGTTTCTTTTTTTAAATCTTTATAAAAGCGGTCTATTATAGGTGCTTTGATCTGCTCTAAACTTAAATGACCTAAGTTGCTTTTTATACATTCACAAAGAGTTTTATATCTTCTCTGCGTAGTATAAGCACAGTTTTCCAGTACATAGGTCTCATACCAAAAATCTAAATAACTTGATAACTTCATACCGCCTTTTAAATCAATATCTCCGGTCTTATAAGCTGATAAAGTTTCAGCCTCCCATAGCTTTGCTTGCTTAAGAGAATTTCGATTTATTCCTGGGAAAAGTTTTGTCTTTCTAATCTTTTTATTGCTTAAAGGATCCTTTCCTAAAAATACTTCTACATAATAACCCTTTGCGGTTTCACGTATAGACATTTTCTCACCTCCTTTCAAGCTAGAAGCAATCTTTTAGTATTGCCATTATTTCTCCATTAAAACCAACACATTTTTTAGCAAATTCATCAGCTTCCTTCTCATAAATGATTATATCTCCAGGCTTGTCTATATGAGAATATACATGCTTAGCTTCGTGCCATAATGTTTCAATTTGCAGTATGTAAGGAATGTTTTTATTAATTATCATTAAATAATTCCCTTTTGTAGCTCTATATGTTAAACCATAAATGCTGTTTAAATTAGCAAACACTATTTTTACAGTTTTATCTTCTTCCAAAACCCTCATATATTTACCAACTTCAATCAATTCCTCTTTAGTCAAAGACCACGCCCCCTCATCAAAATGCAGACTAGTTATTATTTATTTTCTTCTTCAAAGATTTTAATAATATCAAGTATTTTTTTTGCATCATCACTAGAGAGCGATTTTATTTTTTTAAATAATGCTTGATTCTCTTCATCTAAAGTATCAAGAAAATCTTTCTCACTCATACCTTTATCTTCGCTATAAAATTGTTGATTAGATACTTTTAACGCGTCTAATATCTTATCTAAAGTTTCTAAACTAGGATTATACCTATTCTTTTCAACGTCAGCCAAATAACTTCTAGAGATATTAGCTAAGTCAGCAAGTTCTTTTTGAGTAAGACTTTTCAAATTACGAAAATACTTTATTCTACCCCCAATATCCCTATAGAGGCCTCCTTCCTAATGTCGGTATAACCGACTAGATTTATTATATAATATTATGTACGGAAATACAATACTTTATTCACAACAAATAATGACGGAAATACAAGTAAAACGACGGATATACAAGTAAACAAGAGTTAATTTTGTTAGATTGTTAAATATAGCTAAATTTAAAGGTTTTCAAAAAAGACGGAAATACAATACAATAATTTCATGGAGGTGATGAAATGAGCGAGCAACACAAAATTCTTATCGGACAAACTATAGCAGAGAAAAGAAAAAAATTAAACTTAACTCAGCACGAGTTAGCAGAGAAAACAGATCTATCTAGGAGTTATATAGCTGACTTAGAGGCAGGAAGATATACACCGAGTATTAAAAGCTTAGTGGCAATATCAGCTGTGCTAGAATTAGATCTTAATTTTTTAACCGAAATGACGGAAATACAAGGAGGGTAATTCATGAAATATTATACAGTTAATGAGTTGGCTGAACAGTTAAAAGTTCATCCGGAAACTATAAAGAGAGAGATTTATAGAAATAATTTAAGAGCATTTAAAGTAGGCTCTGAATTAAGGTTTACTCAAGAAAGCGTTGATGACTATACCAATGCTCTTAATAGAGGAAAGACTACCAGGGAAATAGAGTTAGAAGATCAAATAGTGCAGCTAAAAAAAGCTTTATCAGAAAAAGAAAAGTTTATTGAGCTCATTAAACTTGAGCTATTAAAAATAAGTTAGGAGGTAAATTTCATTGGAAAAACACAAAGTAGCACACTTAGTCAATCTTAAGATGGCTTTAATCCTATACGGTATGGGAATAGAGATGATAATCACAGATGGTAAGTTTTTGACCATTAGGAAGGATGAAGCTCATGAACATAAAGATATTTCAAGAATATGTGAGAAATTGCAAGCTTAGCAATATAGAGCCTAGCTGCACTGGCCTTAAAGAATTTATAAGGAGAGGATAAAGATGTTAATTGAATCTATGTATGACTATAGGTTTGAGCAGCCTAAAGCCATAATGGTTGACAAATGTTCTCTATGTAGCGAAGAAATCTTCACAGGAGATCAATACTACAATTTCAATGGAGAAGTAATTTGTGAGGACTGTTTAAGTGAATATACAGGATACTTCAAGAAGGAGGCCTAAGGAAATGTATTTTGAAAACCTTATGGCTTTATGGATAGCTGTAGATAAGAAGTGTACTCCTGAAGTAGCCTTCAAATGGTTGGACAGGTATACAGGCAATGAAGAATTTCAGAAAAACCCTCAGTTTAGGTGGACAGTAGAAGATGCAAAAGATGTGGTTAGTCTAAGACAGCAAGGTTGTACCTGGGGAGAAATTAAGGAAATATACGGCTTTTCATCTAATAGTGCAGCACAAAACACATTTAATAGAATTGCATCAAAATTTAATCTGCTAGGAGGTGAAGAAGTTGGAAGAGCTTAGAGAACAACTTTATAAGTGTATAGAGAAATATGGTCCACTGGATCCAAGAACAGTTGAGGCAAGTCAGAAGTTAGATTTAGAGATACTTAAAAATATAAAAAAAAGAGATGGCCAGAGCCACCTAAAAACTTATTTAATCATTCAATTTAATTATACCGAACAAATGGAGGGCTGTAAAGTGGAAGAGAAATATAAAGAAGCACTTGAGGAAGTCCTGAAAGACCTCAGGAGCATAGAAGGACCTAATGAAGCTGACAGCTATATAGATAGCGCTATAAAAACAATTATGAATGTACTGGAGGTTAAATAGATGAAAATAATAGTCATAAAAACTGACAGTAATATTGAGGTTAAGAACCTGGAAGGCAATATTATAAAAGAAATGAAAGATATACTAGGAGGTTATTTAGAAGCAGTTAGACCTAGAGAGGCTTACAAACAAAATCTAATGTTGCCAAGGACCCTATTTTGCTGTGATGAAGAAGGGTTATGTAAAAACAAGAATTTCAACCTTATAGCATCCATCCTTTACAATGGAAACCTTTCACCACTTATGCAGCTTATTGTCGGAGATATATTGATTGTGGGGGAAGATGGGGAGGATTTCAGAAGTTTATGTGATGGTGAAGTTAACCATTACTTGAATGTTCTAGCTGCTATGAAACAGGCTTCTCTGAATTTTATGGAAAGTGCTAGGTGAGAAAGAATGATAAATATCAAATTAGATGCAACCTGCGAACATGAGGAGTGCATTGACTATAGCTGGGAAGAGCAGCAGCTGATTATACGTACTGTAGAAATCGATTTGTTTTTGAGACTTAACAACAAACAACTGCAAAGGATATATGACAACTTAACTAATTTGGGCTTTAAGCCAACAATGAAGGAGGAAAAGTAATTGAAGCTATATGAATTAAGCCAAAATTATAAAAACCTACAAGAGCTTCTTGATAATGAGGACATACCTCAGGAGCTAATAACAAATGCCTTAAACGAGGTAGAAGGACAGATAGAAGAGAAGGCTGAGAACATAGCCAAGTTGATGAAAAATTTAGATGCAGATGCCAAGGCTCTTAAAGAGGAGGAAAAAAGATTATCTGATAAGAGAAAAGCTATTGAAAATAGAGTGTCTGCTGTAAAGAGCTATCTATATGAAAATATGAAAGTAACAGGCAAGACTAAATTTAAAACTTCCTTATTTAGCTTCAGCATTGCTAAAAACGGAGGCAAGGCTCCACTAGATGTATATGGAAAGGTGCCTGTAGAGTTCTGTGACCTAGTGCCAAATAACGAAAAGATAAGGCAAGCTTTGGAAGAAGGACAAGAATTAGATTTTGCCATTCTACAAGAAAGAGGAGAAAGCTTAAGGATAAGGTGATTATAAGAATTTTTGAAAGGAGTGTATGAGGATGCACCTAGAGAGGATTAAAGTCCTTGAAGCTGAGATAGAAAAGCTTGAGGAGAAGATAAGAAATAGAGAGGATTATTACGGATATGATAAGTTATGCCAAAAATATGAGGCTCAAAAGCAAGAAAAACAGTGGGCTATAGAAATGTATGAGAGGGGAGAGAATTAATGGGAATTCCGGTTTTAATTCTTGGAGAAAGCGGCAGCGGTAAAAGTACAAGTCTTAGAAATTTCAGCTCTGAGGAAGTAGGAATATTTAATGTAGCTGGTAAGCCTTTACCGTTTAAAAAGAAGCTTAGTAAGCTCAATAATGCTAGGTATGAGCATATCATTAAGTCTCTAAAATCTCCAAAGCTAAAAAGATATGTAATTGATGATAGCCAGTATCTCATGGCTTTTGAAATGTTTGATAGAGCTAAAGAAGTAGGATACAACAAATTTACTGATGTAGCTTTAAACTTTAGAAATTTAGTACAATTCATCATCACAGGAACTCCGGATGATGTCGTGGTTTACTTCCTTCATCATACAGAAACAACTGATACCGGGAAGATAAAAGCTAAGACTTCAGGAAAGATGCTGGACAACCAACTTACGTTGGAAGGATTGTTCAGTATAGTACTTCTGTGTAAAACTGATGGTACAAGGCACTATTTTGAGACACAGAGCGATGGGTATACAACCTGTAAAAGCCCTATGGAAATGTTTGAAAAGGAAATAGATAACGACCTTAAATCGGTTGATGAAACTATAAGAGAATACTACGAACTTAAGGAGGAAAAGAAATAATGAAACCATTAGAAGGATATGATACAGCACCAGTTGTTACAGGCGAATTTGAAGTATTAGCACCTGGAGGATATATCTGCAAAATTATTAATGCTAAGGAAGATGTTAGTACTACCGGGAAGAAGATGCTGGTCCTAGCTTTTGACATTGAAGAAGGTGAGCATAAAGGATACTACAAAAGAAGGTTCGATGATGATACCAGGGCAGATAAGAAATGGCAGGGTACTTATAGGCAGATGTTAGAAGGAGATAAAGCAGCAGGATACTTTAAGGGCCTCATAACCACATTAGAAGCATCTAACCAAGGCTTTAAATGGAACTGGGATGAACGCAAGCTTAAGGGGTTAAAATTCGGAGGCGTCTTCGGAGAAGAAGAGTATGAATACAACGGTGAGATTAAAAAAACGACTAAGATTAAGTGGGTAAGAAGTGTAGAAAAAGTTAAAAATGGAGAGTTTAAAGTTCCGGACATTAAGAAGCTTCCTACAAATAACAATCCTTATAGCGGAACACCCTTTGATGATATGACTCTGGTAAGTGGCGATGGCGACATTCCATTCTAAGATCCAGGAGGTAAAAACTAAAGCAGATATATTACAAGTGGCACAGTTTCTAAACATAAAGCTGGATAGAGCTAATAAGGGGCTGTGCCCTTTCCATAGAGAGAAAACTCCTTCCTTCAGCATAAGTCCTAAAAAGCAGATATATAAATGTTTTGGTTGTGGGGAAGCAGGAGACAGTGTAGCTTTGGCTTCTAAAGTACTTGATGTAAATTCCTATGAAGCAGCTAAGCAGATTAATGATGCTTTGCACCTTGGAATTGATTTTGGTACTAAGATAAACAGATGGGCAGTGACTCAGTATAAACAGAAAGTTAAAGCTAGGGAAGAGTTTGAAAAATGGGAGAATGAAACATTTATCTTACTGTGTAGTTATCTGCATTTCCTTGAGGATAATGATGAGCATTACGAGGTTGAGGAAATAAGATATTACTTAGATGAAGTTTTCCTTTATGGATCCACAGAAGATAAATTAAACTTCTGGAAACATAACAGAGGGGTGGTGAAAAGAGCAAGTGAACGATTCAATAAATAATGATACAGACTTAATAATTAACAGTGGTTTTATTCCATTTGATATAGATACTCTGGATAAAGAAAGCATCCTTGAAGAGGAGATATTCCAATACATCTTCAGCATAGGAGAAGCACTGGAGAGAACAAAAGCTATAGTTAAGCTTCAGGAGAAGGCTAAGGACTTAAAGGTGGGAAGGAGCTTCTCTAATCTACTTAAAGCGTATCAAACAGACTATGTGCAGAATATGAAGCAGAAGGGAAGTAATTCAATACAGTTTACAAATCCGCCACTCCAAGGGTTAAAATGTGGAAAGTGGAAAGCAGATGATGGAGGAGTAAGCAAAATAGAAATGACCAACTTTGAAGCAAAGACAGTAAGCGCCTGCAGCCATCCAATACTACCGGTAGAGAGATTAATAAATATAGATACAGAAACTGAAAAAGTAAAGATAGCTTTTTATAAAGATAACAGGTGGCAGAAAGTAACTGTAGAACGGTCAATGGTGGCAAATAAATCTAATATTATTCAGCTTTCAGATAGGGGTATAGAAGTAAATTCAGATAATGCAAAGGATCTGGTTTCTTATTTAGCGGAAGTAATAACACTTAATGCTAAAGAGATACCGGTAAGCAGAAGCACAGACCGCTTAGGATGGATTAACGGAGAGTTTGCACCATATACAAGCAATCTTAAATACGATGGGGATATAGCTTATAAGGATGTATACGAGAGTGTTAAACCTAATGGAGACTATGAAACGTGGAAGAAAGAACTAATTAAACTTAGAGAAAATAAAGTGATGCATCTTCTTATAGCAGCTTCTTTTGCATCACCTTTACTTAATCTAATAGGCTCCCTTCCCTTTGTGGTCCATCTATGGGGAGGCACAGGAGCCGGTAAGACAGTAGCTTTAATGGTTGCTATGTCTGTATGGGGCAATCCAGGCACCGGAAAGCTGGTGAGAACTTTAAACAGTACTAAGGTGGCTTTAGCTAGGTATACATCATTTCTCCATGATATTCCCATGGCCGGAGATGAGCTTCAGATAATTAAATCAGCCTGGGAGAACTTTGACAGTCTCATAATGTACCTAACAGAAGGTATTGACCGAGGAAGGGGAAAGGCTTATGGAGGACTTGAGATTCAGAGTACCTGGCAGAATGTATTCCTATTTACTGGTGAGGAACCTATAACTAAATCTAACTCCGGTGGAGGAGTTAAGAACAGAGTAATTGAGATAGAAGCTACAGAAAAACTAGTTGAAGATGGAAACATCACAGCTTCCTTTGTAAAAGATAATTATGGCCATGCTGGTAGAGAGTTTATAGAATGTTTACCTAATAAAAAGGTTCTTCAGGAGAGATACAGGCAGATTTTTACTCAACTATTAAAAGAAGTTGATACTACTGATAAACAGGCCATGGCAATGGCAGCTATACTCCTAGCAGATGAGATAAGCACCGACCTAATATTCAAAGACAAGAAATTAACTATAGATGATATAAGACCATATATGCACAGTTCAAAAGAAGTTGATGTAAGTACCAGGGCATATGATCTGATTATAGACTGGATAAATAGTAATGCTAAAAAATTTAATGAAGATAGCCCTAGCGAAATCTGGGGTAAATTCCAAGACAACTACTGCTGCATAAATAAAATGGTCTTAAATAAAATGCTGCATGATAACGGAATTGACTTTGAAGCTATTAAAAAGAAACTTGCTGATGATGGAAAGATAGAAAGAGATATTAATGGCAAGTATACGAGAGCTGTTAAAGTCTCAGGAAAATTAGGCAGGTATGTAAAATTATTAATGCCTGAAGATAATGACGAGGGTCAAATGACTCTGGTATATGATGAAGAAATACCATTTTAGGATGTAAAAATGATAACTAATGTTGATTTATAAAAAATACAAGAAGCTGTTTTAGACATAAAAGATATGAGAGATAAAGGGATTAAAGCTAGAAAGGACATAACTCTCGAGAATGGAATTAAACTGAGTGTTTATCATCTGGGTCAAAGTAATAAAACTATAAGATTAGATTTAAAGTTTGAATAAGTTACACTAGTTACACCACAGTTACACCCAATTTACACCTAAGGTGTAACTGCAAAAAAATGGCTTGGTTGAACCGTTATTAAGACACCTTATATATATAGTTACACCTTATATATATTAATTATACGTATAGGAAGTTTTTATTTCAGATTTCTAATTTATTTATTTATATATAAGAGTGATTATATTTGGATAGGGTGTAACCGGAGAGAAAAGAATTCTAAAACCTTGATATATCAAGGCTAAAAATGGTTACACCTAGGTGTAAAGTTAGGTGTAATTTAAGGAGGTAAATATGAAAACGGTCGAAGAGATTTTAACAGATATAACAAAATTCAAAGAGGTACCCGAAAGCTATGACCTCTTAGAAATGAATTTGTTTCTTATAATTAAAAATCTTATAACACTTTTCAATTCAGGACAGCTAAGTAAAGAGCAGGCTGGGAAGATGAAAAAGAAAGCAATATATGAATTTGATATGGCTAGACAGCTGTATAAAAATAAAGCTTATGATTACAGGGATACTGAGAATCTTAGGACTAGATTAAGGAAAGCTCTAAAAGGAGAAAGTTTGCCGGAGGCTTTAAGTATTGCTGTGGAGTTAGTAGAGAGGTATTCAGGTGAAGAGTTTTGATGCACTTAAGAGATTACCAAAGAGAGTGTTTGGATATTATAGATGATTTAGATTCAGGATCTTATTTAGCTCAACTAGCTACAGGTCTAGGAAAGACAGTAACCTTAGCAAATATAAAGCGGAAAGGAAGAGTTCTTGTACTAGCACATAGGGAAGAATTAGTTAAGCAGCCTATTAAATACTACGACTGCCCTGTAGGCATAGAGATGGCTAAACATAAATCTAATGGTGAGGAAGTGGTGGTGGCTTCAGTCACCACCCTTGTACACCGGATGGAGAATTTTAAGCCAGATGATTTTGACATGATAATAACTGATGAGTGCCATCATGCTGCAGCTTCATCCTATAGGAAGATATACGACTATTTCAAGCCTAGACTTCATATAGGATTTACAGCTACTCCTAACAGGGGAGATAATGTAAGGCTTGATGATATATACCAGGAGATCATCTTTGAAAGAGATTTAAAATGGGCTATTAAAAATAAATTCCTATGCGATATAAACTGCCTCAGAGTTAATATCGGTTATGACATTTCTAAGGTAGCCAGAAGAATGGGAGATTATGCTCCAGGGGAACTAGAAAAGGCTATGAATACAGAAAGTCTTAATCAGGCTATAGCAGAAGCTTATAGAAAACATGCTAAAGGGCAGACTCTTATATTTGCAACCTCGGTTCAGCACTGTATAGACATAGCCAAGGAAATACCGGGTGCAGTAGCAGTTACCGGAGATACAAAGAACAGGGAAGAGCTTATCAGAAAATTCACCAATAGAGAAATACCGGTACTGGTGAACTGTATGATATTCACCGAGGGAACGGATATGCCTTTAATTGAAACAATAATGATAGCAAGACCTACATCAAACAGCAGCTTGTATACTCAAATGGTCGGCAGGGGATTAAGGCTCCACCCGGATAAAGAGAAGCTAACTCTAATTGACCTAGTTGGAACTACCGGAAAAGCTAATCTGTGTACAGCACCAACACTGCTCGGAGTAGATATGCAACAGGTACCGCAATCTAAGCAGGATGAAATAGAAGGAGATTTGTTCGATTTACCGGATCTGATAGTAAGGAAGAGCGACTGTGTGGAAAGTTGGATTAAGAATGTAGAGATTGTAAATCTGTGGGCTAAGGAGCAGGAGTACACTACTCATAATATTAATTTCTTTAAGATGCCAGGTGGAGAGTTAGTGCTTCAGCTTAAAGGAAAAAAGATAGTAATACAGGCTCAGGATGAAGTAGGACAGACAGTATTATGGGGACAGAGAATGAAGATGCAGCAGGCTATTGATGAAGTATATAAATATCTTTTGAAGAATGAAATGGATCAGCAGTATATATGGGACCTTAGTGTGGCTAAAAGCTGGGGGAAGAAACCAGCAAGTGATAAACAAAAAACACAGGTTAAAAGGTTCCTGAAAAACTACGATACAACGGAGCTTACCAAGCTAGAAGCAAGTCAAATTTTGAATAGATTGTTTTATAGGGGGTAGGAGATGCAGAAAGGGAGAAGCTTTGAAAAGCAGATAGAAAAGGTTCTTGCTCATATAAATTCTATAGGTGGTCATGCACATAAAAATCATCCTCAAAGGCTAGCTGATGGCAGATACATTCAGGGTGAATCATTCGACTACGAGTGTTTTCTGAAAGAGTATAAAGCTTGTTTTGATGCTAAAACTGTGCAAGGAAGTACGTGGAAGATAGTCGAGAAGGATATAAAGCAGGCTGAAAACTTGAAGCACTGCAAAAATTCAGGACTGAAAGCTTACTTTCTAATATGCTTTGATGGCAATGATGTCCGGGAGCTTGATGTAGATATAGTTATTGAAACTTTGAAGAGAAATAAGAAAAGCATAAAGAAAGATGGACTGCCTAAGTGGAGCTTATTAGATATATTAAAGGAGGTCTAGTATTGGGTGAGCTGCTTATAATAGTTATTCCATATAGACATTTTAAAGAGAAGATAAGATTAGTTAAGCAGTACATTTTGGACTACAAGATAGAGGACTGGAACGGAAGTTTATATCTAGAGAAAAGGGAAGTCGGAATATAAAAATAATGTGTCGGAATCTAAAAAATGTAATAAGGAGGTTAAATATATGACCTACGGATCAGGGTTTAATCTGTTTTTTAAAGACAATAAAGAAAAGAGTAATCAAGAAAAGATTGAAATATTAAGGCAATATTCTACTGGAGATATGCTGACATTGTTAAGAAATATAGAAGAATCTCCAAGAGAATATGATGAAGAAATTATAAAAGGTGTATATGACTGTCTATTTGATAAAGGCATTATGTGCATATAGCATGGTCGGAATCTAAAAAAATTATGACATAAGGGGGGATAGAGTTGAAAGCTTTGAAATGGCCTGGTGCCAAGTGGAGCATAGCAGATAAAATAGTTGATTTAATTCCGGAACACAAAATTTATTTAGAGCCGTTCTTTGGTTCCGGAGCAGTATTCTTTTCAAAGTCTCCATGTAATACTGAAATCCTCAATGATTTAGATGATGAAGTGGTAAATCTTTTTAGGTGCATAAGAGATAAATCCGAGGAGCTATCAAGAGCAGTTTACTTCACTCCATATAGCCGGGAAGAATATAAAAAGTCTTATGATAGGTCGGGAACGGATATAGAGAGAGCAAGGCAATTTCTAATAAGAGCAAATATGGCAAGGGCGGGTATGCAATATTATTCTTCCAGCTGGAGACATGCAGGGCCAGTGCTTGGTGCAACTTGCAAGCAAAGAGTAAGCGGAGATTGGAATAAGGTTCCTGAGAGAATATTAGAAGCTGCTGCAAGATTAAAGGATGCAGAAATAGAAAATGCTAATGCTTTAGACTTAATCAAAAAATACAATAGGCAAGATTGTTTAATCTATGTAGATCCTCCTTATTTACTAAGCACCAGGAGGCAGAGATATTACAACGTAGAAATGACCGAGGATAAGGAACACGTTGAATTAATAGAATTGTTAAAAAAACATTCAGGTCCTGTATTAATAAGTGGCTACGATTCGGATTTGTATAATGAGCTGCTAACTGGATGGGATAGAAAAGAAATACAAGCCCAGGCAGAGCAAGGGAAAAGAAGATTAGAAGTTGTTTGGGCCAATTACAAATTATCTAATCAAATATCCATGTTTGGTTAGACGTCTTTCAGAAAAAATGTCAATTTAGAAATAAAAACGGAAATTAGGAGGGGTAAAAATGTTATTTAGTATAGGTTTTGTATTAGGTGCTAATCTCGGAGCTATATTTATGGCTTTGTTTGCAGCAGACAGGAGAGGAAGATAGTGAACAATTACGATAAAGAGCAGCAGATCATTGAGTGGTTAAAAGAATATAACTTCTACAAAGCTGGCATAGAGAACTTAAAGCAGAGTATAGAGGATATTGCTGAAGAAGGAATATCGGCAAATATATCTGAAGAGGCAAAAGGCGGTAGCAATAAATTTCATAGCACTGTAGAGGATGCAGTCTTAAAGATAGACAGGCTCAACATAAATCGAAAGATAAAGGTTATGGCCAACATAGTACTCAAACTGGATAAAGCTCTGGAAAGCCTTAATGAAATGGAAAGGACAGTAATTACCAATAGATGTATAAACGGAGAATACTACTATCAATTCTGCTATAAGATAGGAGCCTCGGAGAGGACTGCAAAGAGGATAAAGAAAGAAGCTATAAAGAAAATGTCTATTGTAATATTCGGTATAGATTGATTTTGGCACTATTTTGGCACTATTTTTATTTAAAAACATGGTAAAGT
>NZ_CCXI01000002.1 GCF_000820705.1 Clostridium polynesiense
GAAAAGGGTGAGGGCATATGAGTATATACACAAGCTTTAAATGTAAATGTGGTAGAGAGTTTGTTCTTTTATCTGAAGAGGTGCAGAGCATGAAAGGATACTTAGTATGTCCTTACTGTTCCGGAAGAGGAGTAAAGAAAGAAAAGGCAACAAACAGCTTGAAGGAATGTATGTCCGCTAGAGCATATATAAGAGTTAATGGTTATTTAAGGCAGAAATAGTTAATTATCCAATAAAATGTACGATAATTATTATTATAATAAAAAGGACGTGCATAAAGATGTACAATAAACGAAAAATACCCATTTTCCCTAATACTATGCGTCAGTGGTTTAGACTTACTGTAGGAATTGCAGGATTGTTTGTTAGCTCTATGTTTGCATTTCTAAAAATTGAACTACAACCAATTGTTAATTATATAGCCATTCTAACCTTTGTATTTTATACTATCGATGGATTACTTATAAATATTGAAGAAAGAAAAGGGATTGAAAAATCAAATATAAACAATAAATATAAAACAACTAGCATATGTCATATTTGCAATAATAAAATAGATTGGCAATTAAATAGTTATAATGATGGAACTACTGAAGTTGATATATTTGGCGGGAAAAAAGCTGAATTAATAGCAAAATCTTCTCAATATACTTCAGAAGGTTCAAAAATAACATATGATATTCTTATATCATGTCCCCGTTGTAAAACTAAAAATTGTTTTAATGTAACAAAATAATATTAAAGAGCTCTCAACAGGGGCTCTTTTTTAATGTAATATATGTCGAACGGTAGTTAAAGGGAAATCGCCTTACTTTGTAGAAGTTTACAAATTAAGGAGGTGAGACTTTGAACAATGATACAAACGGGCTGAAAGAAATATTAGATATAATTGAGAATACTTCACATGAATGTATAAAAAAAATGTTAGACGAATGTGATAAAGTTACTCATATTATGGCTGCTAAAAATTTAATCCAATCTGGAGAATACATTAATATTTTACTTATAACCTTTAATAATTCTGTAAATGAGTATATGGATAACACTGAGTCTATTATTAAAACAAGTATTAATAGATGTAATATAACACTTAACCAAAGTGAAATAGATTCTATTAATACAATGTTCCAAGAATGCGGATATGGAATTATAGACACTTTCTGGAAAAGGTATCAAGAAAGACTACAAGGAAGTGCAGATGCAGAAATGTATTATAACACTAATGACCTTAAATTAAAAAGTTATGATGTAAATAAATAAATCTAATGGAGCTCATATGGAGCTCTTTTTTAATACATAAAATTAAGGAGGTGGCATTGTGGCTAAGCTAACAGCAAAACAGAAAAGATTTATAGAAGAATATCTAATAGACCTTAATGCCACGCAGGCAGCTATTAGAGCAGGATATAGTCCAGCTACAGCTTATTCAATTGGAAATGAAAACTTGAAGAAACCTGAAGTACGCGCATGTATAGACAAAGCCATGGCAGAGCGGTCAAAAAGAACCGGGGTCAATGCTGACAGGGTACTTATGGAGCTTGCAAAGATAGGATTTGTTAACCCAGCTGATGTTATTAACTTCAATACAGCTACTGTTTTTCCAGATGCATCAGAAGATGATCTTGCAGCTATTCAGTCTGTGAAGGTAAAGACTTCATCCTCTGAGGATATGGAGCTAACAGAAAGAGAAGTAAGGCTTAATGATAAGATTAAAGCCCTGGAACTCCTGGGTAAGCACCTGGGAATGTTTAAGGATAAGGTTGAGGTAAATGGATCCTTAGACACTGGACTTAGTAAACTTGGTTCTATCCTAGAGCAGCTTAAGGAATGATACTATGGCAGAAGCATATTTATTATCTGAAAAATATAAAGCATTTTTAAAATGTGATGCTCCTACAGAATTTCTTGAAGGAACTACAGCCGCAGGGAAAACAACTGTAGGAATCCTTAAGTTTATGTTTAAGGTGGCTGAAAGCACTAAGAAGCTTCATATCCTTTCTGGACTTGACCTCGGTACTATAGAGAAGAATATCATAAACAAGGACCTGGGAATCTGTGATGTATTTGGTCCTTTAGTTCAGTATAACAGCAATGGTAAAGGCCAGCACTCATTACCTCATATACTTTATCACACTGATTCAGGAGATAAGATAATCTATGTATTAGGGTATGATAATAAAACCAGGTGGAAGAAAGCTCTGGGTGGTCAGTATGGCTGCTTATACATAGATGAAATTAATATAGCTGATATGGAGTATGTAAGAGAAGCTTCCATGAGATGTGATTACTTAATGGGTACACTTAACCCAGATGATCCTAATCTTCCAGTGTATAAAGAATATATAAACTGCAGCAGGCCATTACCTGAGTGGGTAAAAGAAACCCCTAAAGAAATAAGAGAGATGTTAAACGAAGAACCAAAACCTAATTGGGTACATTGGTTCTTTTCTTTTGTTCATAATGCAGGACTTTCTGAAGAGAAAAAGCAGCAGATAATCCTAAATGTACCTAAGGGCACTAAGCTTTATAAGAATAAGATACAAGGCCTTAGGGGTAGAGCTACAGGGCTTATCTTCAGCAACTTCACTAGAGAAAAAAATGTGGTAAGCAAGGATTATATTAAAAAGCTCATACAAGATAAAAAGCTTAAGTTTATGTACTTTTCCTGTGGAGTTGATACTTCCTATTCTCAGGAAAGCCCGGATACCTTTGCGTTTATATTCCAGGGTATCACAGATAAAGGACAGGTGATTATCTTAGATGAGGAAGTTTATAATAATGCAGACCTTCAGATACCTCTAGCTCCTTCTGATATACCCCCCAGACTTTTTAAGTTTTTAGAAAGAAATAGATCTGAATGGGGATTTGCTAGAGATGTATTTATTGATTCAGCAGACCAGGCTACAATTACAGAGCTTAAGAAGTTTAAGAGGACTAATCCATGTTTATATAACTTCTTAAATGCTTATAAAAAGATAACTATTATAGACAGGATTCATCTGCAGCTAGGATGGATTAATACGAATGATACAGTTTATTACTTGGTCTTAGACCATTGCAGGCATCATATAGGAGAGCATGAAGCTTACAGCTGGAAAGAAGATAAGTATGAGCCTGAGGATGCAAACGACCATACGATTAATGCTAGTCAATATGGATGGATTCCGTTTAAGAATAAGATAGGGATTGGAGGTTAAGAAAGTGGGGTGGTTAAAAAATATGGTTATGAAAGCATTAAAAATAAATCCAGCACCAGATAAAACAATAGTAATAAAAGAGCCTTTAAGTTTTCAGGGGAATGTATTAAAGAATAGAATATGGTACCGGGGAGATCCTTCGGAACTTGATCAGTTTTTCAAGCAGTCAGCTAAGGATATGGTCAGTCAGTCAAGATTTTGGGCTGCAGTTCCTTCTGAAAAGCTTAATATAAGAAAGATTCACTCAGGATTACCGGCAATGATAGTTGATAGGTTATCAGATATTGTCATTGCTGACTTGGATGGAATAGAGCTTGATACTAAGGAATTAAGTAATCTATGGGATGAAGTATCCCAGGACAATAAGTTTGATGAGCTTATAGGGGAAGCTATTTCAGAGACACTTGTCACTGGTGATGGAGCATTTAAGATAACAATCGATACTGATGTGACTGAGTATCCAATAATAGAATACTTTAGCGGAGAAAGAGTTGCTTATAATCTTAACAGAGGAAGGGTTCATGAGGTGATGTTTTATACCTCTTATGCAGTTAGGGAAAAGGAATATAGCTTGGAAGAGATTTTCGGTAAAGGTTATATAAAATATAAGCTCTATGAGAGTGATGGTAAAGAAGTAGCATTAAGTACTGTCCCTGAAACTGCTGCTTTAAAAGACACTACATTCACCGGTGATTTTATTATGGCCGTACCTATGAAATTCTTTAAGTCTCCTAAGTTTAAAGGTCGAGGTAAAAGCTTATTTGATAGTAAATCAGATTCCTTTGATGCTTTAGATGAAACTATAAGCCAGTGGATAGATGCAATAAGGGATGGAAGAGTACAGAAGTATATCCCGGAAGATTTAATTCCGAGAAATCCTGCAACAGGAGAACTCTTAGAGCCTAATCCCTTTGATAATAAATTTATAGCTATGGGATCCAGCTTAAAAGAAGATGATAAAAGCAAGATAGAGACAGTTCAGCCGGAAATAAGCTACGAAGCTTTTGTAAGTACTTATGCCAATAACTTAGACATGTGCCTCCAGGGAATAATATCTCCTTCAACCTTAGGAATAGACCTTAAGAAAACTGATAATGCAGAAGCTCAGAGAGAAAAGGAAAAAGCTACTCTTTATACCAGGGGAAAGATAATTGACACCTTGAATGAAGTAATCCCTAAGGTTGTTTCTATTGTTCTTATGGTTAATGATCTTATATCAGAGAAGAAGCCTGGAGAATATGAGGCTTCTGTTTCTTTTGGTGAATATGCTTCACCTAGCTTTGATACTGTGGTTGAAACAGTGGGGAAGGCTAAGGGTTATGGAATAATGTCTATTGAAAAAGCAATAGATGAGCTCTATGGTGACACTATGACTGATGATGAGAAGGCTGAGGAGATTAAGAGGATAAAAGAACAGAATGGTTACATGGAAGCTGAGGAACCTAAGGTTGGGGATGAAATTGATGAGGATATTCCAGAGGATGATTTAGATGGCCAAGAAGCTTAGTGATATACTAAAGAACATTTTTAAAAATTCCTCATTAGATGAGCTCAATAAAAGTAATAAAGATAAAGCTTATGACATCAGAAAAATCTTTGAACAGATGGAATTGGATCTTATATCATCTATGAAAAGAGCTTTCTACTATCATGAAAGGGAGCAGCGCAAGGAAGGCTTCCAGTGGGAACAATGGCAGCGTGCTAAGCTTAGGGGGATGGAGAAGTACCGGAAAGAGAATAGAGAGATTATTGGTTCTTATAGTGCTCCTATAGAAAAAGCAATAAGGAATGAATTAAACAATAAATATAATAATGGACAGAGCAGGGTTGAGAATCTGATAGATAGAATAAGGAGATTTTTTAATCCTGAGGCTGCTTTAAACCTTCCTGATGATATATCAGAGAAGCAGGCTACTAGAGAGTATATAGCTAAAATATTAAACAGACCTGTAGAGCCTCCTCCGGAAGAAAACTTCTTTTCAGTGAATGATAAAAAGCTTAATGCTCTCCAGGAAACTGTAAAGAATGATATTAAAAATGCTAATGTTTCTGTGCTTAGAAAGATGGATGATGTATATAGGCAGACTATATTTAAGGTTGAAATGTATATGTCCGCTGGAACGAAGAGTCTTAATCAGGCCGTTGATATGGCTACAAAAGATTTTCTTGATAAAGGAATAAACTCTATTATCTATAAAGATGGAAAGAGAGTAAACATTGCTAGTTATGCAGAGATGGCACTTAGAACAGCTTCTCATAGAGCCACCTTATTAGGAGAAGGGAAAAAGAGAGATGAATGGGGTTTGCATCTTGTAGTTGTTTCAGCTCATGCTAATACTTGCCAAGCACTGTGTACCTTGGCAAGGTAAGGTATTAATTGATGATGTTTTTAGCCATGGAACTAAAGAAGATGGTCCATATCCATTACTTAGTGAAGCAATAAGAACAGGGTTACTTCATCCTAACTGTAGACATACCTTAACTACTTACTTCCCTGGGATTACAAAGATTCCAACTGTTCCTGATAATAAAGAATCTATAGAGACTTATGAAGCAGAGCAGCATCAAAGATATATTGAAAGACAGCTTAGGAAGTGGAAGAGATTTGAGGCAGGATCCGTTGACGCTGAAAATGCAAATAAAGCAAGTGATAAGGTTAAAGAATGTGAAGATAGATTAAAACAACACCTGGATAAGAACCGGCAGCTTAGAAGAGATTATAATAGAGAAAAGGCTGATGTAAGAAGTATAAAAGAGATTAATTATTCTAAAGATGTAAAACAGTTTGAAAGGTATAAAGAAATTATAGGAGATGATTCTCCTAAAACATTGGAAGATTTCCAAAAATTGAAGTATAATAATACTAAAGGATTTAACTTAATGGATGACTACTATAAAAGTAGAACTAAGGGAAATATCTCTGCATTTTCTACTTTTAGTGATTATAAAAAGGTTATATATGAATTAAATAGTAAGGTAGTAGGAATTATAACTAAAGATGGAATAAAGGTTAGCGGTTATTCTAAGCATATGATTGACAGAATACTTGGTGCTAGTAATGATCCTAAAACTGGGCTACCCAGAAGTGGTACATCAATTAATGGGGTTTTAGATGCATTATATAACCCAATAGAAATAAGTGAAATAAGAGCTAGAAAATTGGATGGTGTTGCTGAAATGAGTAAAAAGTATATAGGTGAATTAAGTACTGTATCTATAAATCCTGTTACAGGTAACTTAATCCAATGTAATCCAAGTGATTCAGATAAAGTAAGGAGGTTGAAAGAGAAAAATGGAAAAGGTAATTGAGTTGGATATTAATCTTTATAAATATATGGTAGAACAACTATATGATGAAGATTTAAAAGAAAAGGTTATAAGGAGTTCAGAAGTATCAGAAAATAAGGTATCACTTAAACTAGATATAGATTTGAAAATTGAATTGATGGATTATGTAGAAGATTTACAGATAGAAATAGGATTTGTAAATCAGGAATATCTTAATGAGGATGGTAAGAAACTTCAAAAAATATATGATGAAATCTATAACCAAACAAATTAAAAGCACTTACTAAGTAAGATTAGTAGGTGCTTTTATTATACTTAAAAAAGGAGGCGATATATTGATGTCTAATATACTCACTATAATTTTGATTATAATTTTCATAATTTACATCATAGTTGAAACTAAAAATAATAAGTTACAGAAAAGAGTTATTACTTTAAATGAGGAAATCAAGAAGGAAATAAAAGAACATACTGAATTACTAACTAAAAACAGAAAATCGATAAGCATAATAAGTGATAGTAAAGCGTTAGAAGAGTTATCAAAACAAGTTGTAAAGAAAATTAATGATGATGCTAAATTAAAATTTAAGTCTTAGAAATAAGGCTTTTTATTTCCGCCTTTTTGGTATTGCAGGCGTTAAAAAACAAGACATCACTGGTCAAGACCAGGATAAAAAATGTAGATGAAAGGATGATTATAAATGACAAAGGAACAATTTATTGCTTTAGGACTTACAGAGGAGCAGGCAACAAAAGCTGCTGCAGCTTCCCAGGAGGAATTAAAGACTTATATTCCAAAACACAGATTTGATGAGGTGAATGAGGAGAATAAGAATTTGAAGAATACCTCAAAGGATATGACAGATCAGCTAGAAAATCTAAAAAAATCAGCTGGAGATAATGAAGCTCTTACTAAACAGATTGACACTCTTCAGACTGAGAATAAAGCAGCTAAAGAGAAATATGAGAAGGAATTACAGGACCTTAAAGTGACTAATGCTATAAAGCTAGCTATAGCAGGTAAGGTTCATGATGAAGATCTTGTATCCGGATTATTCGATAAAACTAAACTTATTTTTAGTGAGGATGGAAAAATAACCGGACTTGATGAACAGATTAAGACTCTAAGTGAGTCAAAGAAATTCCTCTTTAAGCAGGAGGAAGGAACAGAAAATAAACCAGGTTTTAAAGTAGGTGGAGATGGAAAAGAAAGTGAATCCACCAATACTCAACCTACATCATTACATGATGCAGTTGCATCATATTTTAATTCAAAATAAGGAAGGATGATAATAAATGGCAATTACATTACTAGAAGCAAAGAAAAACGTTCAAGATGCATTACAGCTTGGGGTTATAGATGAGTTTAGAAAGTCAAATTTCTTACTCGAGAACTTAACCTTTGATGATGCAGTTTCTCCAACAGGTGGCGGTGCTACCTTAACTTATGCATATACAAGATTACTTACTCAGCCTACTGCAGGCTTTAGGGCAGTAAACACTGAGTATTCTCCTCATGAAGTTTCAAAGCAAAGGCACACTGTAGACCTTAAGGTATTCGGTGGAAGCTTTGAAATCGACCGTATAATAGCTAAAATGGGTGGTATTGTTAACGAGGTTACTCTTCAGATGTCGCAGAAGGTAAAAGCAGCTCAGGCATTATTTAATAACACTGTTATAAACGGGGACAGCGGAGTAGATGCAAATGCTTTTGATGGATTAGAGAAAGCATTAACTGGATCCAGTACTGAATATACTCCAGGTGCAGTTATAGATTTATCCACTTCAGCTGCACTAGACACTAACTATAAGGCATTTCTTGATGCACTGGATGAATTCCTTATGGGACTTGATGGTACACCTTCTTTCATAGCTGGTAACCTTAAGCTTATAGCTAAGATAAGAGCTTGTGCTAGAAGAGCAGGAATGTATCAGGTAACTAAGAATGACTTTGGTATGCAGGTTGAAAAATATGGAGAGACTCCACTGGTTGACCTTGGAGCAAAACCAGGTTCTAATGATCCTGTAGTTTCTACAAATACTACAACCGGTGAAACTTCTCTTTATGTTGCTAGATTAGGTTTAGATGGTTTCCATGGAGTATCAATGGCTGGACAATCTCCAGTAAACACATGGATGCCAGACTTTTCAACTGCCGGAGCAGTAAAGAAGGGTGAAGTGGAAATGGTTGCAGCGGTAGCACTTAAGGCAACAAAGGCTGCCGGAGTTATGAGAAAGATTAAAGTACAATAGGAGGGGTAGTATGGTTAAGATATTTGCACCCAATAAAGAATATACTGGTGTAAGCGCAAGTGTTGATTTTTTAAATGGAGTAGGGGAAACAGATAACCCTGCTCTTTTAAATTGGTTTAGAGAACATGGCTATGAAGTTGAAGGAGATAAGAATCCTGAGGGAGAAAAATCTCTTGAGGATATGTCTCTTGAAGAGCTCCAGGCTTATGCAGAAGAAAAAGGAATAGACTTAGGTAAAGCAACTACTCAGGAGGGTGTTCTTAAGAAGATTAAGGAATCCTTAGAATAGGATGTGATTATATGGCTTATGCAGATTTATCTTATTATAAAAATACCTTTAGGGGGAATAAGATAGCTGATGAGAGTTTATTGGAAAGAGCTTCAGATCAAATTGATAGTTTAACCTTCAATAGAATTAACGGGGTAGGGTTTAACAGCCTTACCCCTTTTCAACAGGATAAGATTAAAAAAGCAGTATGCATCCAGGCAGAGTTTATTGAACAATATGGAGAATATATCGATATGCCTTTGAGTGGATATTCTGTAGGTGATGTTTCACTTAGCTTTACCGGTAGTGTAATCAATGGAGTGACAACTACTAAGGAAGTCCTAGGGTACCTAAAACAAACAGGATTGACTTCAAGGAGGCTTTAGCTTATGGGACTTAAAATGCCTTTTCCTAAATGGACCTTAGTCACTCCGGTAAAGATATATCAGACATACATCAATGAGGATGGAGAACCAGTATCACAGCTTTTATTCAGTGGTAAGGTTAACTACTCTGAGAAATCCAAGCAGGTTATGAATGCAGACAAGCAGCTTATTACACTTACTGGCAAGATTATCTGTGAGGGAGATATAGCTCCTCAGTATCCCAAAATAGAGGGGTATGTTGAGGTGAATGGAGTTAAAATAAATATCTATAGAGCAGCAAGACCGCGCAACCCTGATGGCTCTATTTTCTCTACAGAACTGGAGCTGAGCTGATGACAGTAAAGGTAACTATTAAGTTGGATAAAGCAAAGCTAGCGACATTAGATGAAGCTCAGAAGAAGGCTCTGGAACTTACTGGAGAAGCTGTAAAGAGTGATATCGTTACTTCTGCTGTAGTACCTAAGAATACCGGTGAGCTTGAAAGAAGTGCATTTGTGGATAATTCAAAGGTCAAGAGTGGTAAAATCTCTATAATTTTTGATACTCCATATGCTAGAAGGTTATACTGGCATCCTGAATATAACTTCCGGAAAGATAAGAATGTTAATGCTCAAGGGAAATGGATGCAGAGTTATATTGACGGTGATAAGAAAGATATGACAAAGGAAAACTATCCGAAATTCCTTAAAATGCTTAGTAAGGGGTTGATAAAGTAATGCTGCTAAGCGAGGTAAGAGAATATTTAAAAACTAAAATAATATCTCCTCAGTGGTATATAGGAAAGATTGATGGGAGCAAGGAAGAGTGCATAGGAATTTATAGCGTACCTGGACCTCCTCCTATTATAGCTATAGGTGGATTAAGCAATACAAGCTATGCTACTAAAGCTGTTTCTATCCTTGTACATTGGGGTAAAAATGCAAATACTGCAGAGCAGAAAGCCCAGGAGGTATATAATAAACTCTTTGGTCAGGAAGCTGTAATAGGCGGTAAAAGAATTATAAAGTTTGATATGAGGACACCGGAGGCTGTGGGAATTGGAACAGATAGCAACGGTGTCTATGAATATGTTATAGAGACAATAATTTATTATGAAAGGTAGGTAATTGAATATGGCATTTACAGGAGTGTTCCCCGTATATAATCTTAAGTTTAAGATTGGTACAAAGGGAAGAGCAAGTGCACTTCCAGCGGATATGGCAGTTATAAAAGATATGGAGAGTTTTAGTATATCTATAGACGGTACAGTTGAAGAGTGGACACCTATGGATACTGCAGGATGGGCCAGAGCTTTAATGACCGGTAAGAAATTTAGTGTAGGTCTTAATGGTAAAAGGTCAGTTGGAGATCCAGGTAATGATTATGTAGCAAATACAGCTTGGAAGGATGGACTAGACTGTAGCACTAAAGGAGAGATTGAGTTTCCTGATGGAGCCAAGCTTACATTTGACTGTGTAATCAATGTAAAAAATGTTGGCGGTGGAGATTCTACTAATGTAGCTCCTTTAGAATTTGATATGCAAGGTGATGGTAAACCAACATATACACCAGCACCAATAACACCTTAGGAGGGATTTAGATGGCAAGAGCTTATGATATAGCTGAAAGGCTACAGACTGCAAATAAAAGAAGTACAGTAACTATAGATAAGGACCACGTGTATAATATAAATACTAGCAAGAATACTGCAATTCTTATACAAGCAATTTCACAAGATGAAAAACTTAGTGAAATTGAGAGGATAGATAAAGTTATTGAAGCTGGAATAGGTGAGGATGCTATAAATTATATAAACAGCTTAAATTTAACTATGGAGGCTACTACATTAATTTTAAATGTAATAATGGCTGCTATTTCTGATGTTAGTCTGGAAGAGGCTGAGGAGGAAGCAAAAAAAGCAGCCATGGACTTTCGCAAAGGCAAAAGAAAATAAATGGTATGATCTCTTTGAAGATTGGGAACTCATAGAAGCTTCCTTTGCAATGCAGTATGGTATAAGACTTCGTGAGGAAGAAAATATGTCCTGGAGTGAGTTTACAGCACTTCTAAAAGGAATAATGCCTAAAACTCCTCTTGGACAGATAATAAGTATCAGGAGTGAAGAAGATACGGACATACTAAAGACTTTTACAGAAGATCAACACAGAATTAGGAATGAATGGAGAAATAAAAACAGTTTCATTAAGGATATGACAGATGAAGAGAAAGAAGAAGAAATAAAAAAGGTTCAGAAGATATTTGCAAGTGCCTTCCTTTAATGTATTATTATAGTAATAAATGGTTATTGGAGGGGATTGCAAATGAGCGAAGTTATAATAAAAGGTGTAGGTAAAAAGATAATCATTATAGATAATACTATAAGAATTACTAAGATTATTGGTAAAGAGGTTGAATTGAATTTAAAAAACATAATAGACATTAGTTTTACTAAAGGAACACTTAACGAGAATGGCAGGATATCTATTAAGGGTAAAAGGTTAGACGGTAAAAATATAGAAGAAAAAGTTGATTTTTGGTATACACAAAACAATATAGTAGAAGAAATTGTTGATAAGATTAAAATTGCAATATCAAGTGAAGAAGCAGAAATGGCTCCTATTACATTAGAGAATTCTGATAAGGTGAGTTTATGGAAACAACTTAATACAGAGTCAGATGAAAGAATACAGAAAGTTAAGGATATGAAGAAAGCAGGAATAGTTTTTTGTCCTAAATGCCATTCAACTAGCATTACAACTACTGATAAGAAGCTTAGCCTTGGAAGGACTTTGGCGGGTGGTGTACTAGCAGGAGAAGTTGGAGCAATATTAGGTGGATTATCTAGTAAAAAAGTTTTATTATTGTGTATGAATTGCGGACATAAATGGAAACCAGGTAAAAAATAAAACTAATCCAAAGCATTTAGCAATTAGCTAGGTGCTTTTTTAATTTTTGAAAAGAGGAGGTGGGTAGATGAGCGATAGTGTTGGTAAGATTAGTCTGGATCTTGAGGTTCAGAGTGACTTATCAGGACAGATTAGTAAAATGGCTAGTCTTATAGGGAAGAATCTCAAAACTTCATTAGAAGGTGCAACAAAAGGCTCTTTTGAAAGCATGGATAAAGGAATGAAGAAGAGCTTAAGCAACATGAACAGTACTATGAAAGCAATGTTTAACAGGGTTCAAAGTAATGTGAAAAGCTCGGTTTCAGGAATTTTAGCAGCTTTTAAAAGTATTAAGATGCCAAGATTTGAATTTCCGAAAGCTGTCAATGCTGTTAACACCGGCACATCTGTAAAAGGAAATGTAAGCTCAAGAGGGCCTCCGATTGATTCAGAAGCTATTGCAAAAATGCAGAGTACCCAAGCTATGCTTGATAATGTTAATGCTACTATTGAATCTCAGCAGAATAAGCTTAGAGAACTTAGAAATTTATATGAAAGAGCTTTCAGTCAGACTAAAAAGAATAAGATCCAGGAACAGATGCTTAAAACAGAAGCTTCAATAAACAGATTAATCGCTAAATCAGATAAGTTAGGATTTGCATTAGCGGCCATGGATGCAAGCTCAGCTAAAGCAAATAACAGCGGTAATAAATTAGGCAACTCAATGAAATCTTTAGATAATCATACGAAAAGAGCCGGTAATAGTTTTAGGAGTTCTCATGGTGGGCTAAAAATGTTTTTAGGTACCATGATTAAATGGGGGATTATATTTCCCATTATTCAAAGAGGAATTATGGCCATGGCTACTTCACTTGGACAATCCTTAATGACTAATCAACAGTTCGCTAACTCTTTAGCAGTAATTAAAACTAATTTATCAGTAGCATTTACTCCTATATTAAATTCTATACTTCCTGCTTTAAATGCTCTTATGAGTGCTCTGGCAACTGCTACAACTTATATAGCCAGTTTTATAAGTGCTTTATTTGGACAGACATATAAACAGAGCTTTAAGGCTACACAGGGATTAATCAACGCAAAAGCCGCAATGGGAGCCTATGGGGATACCACAGAGAAAGCTGGTAAAAAAGCAAAGAAAGCCCAAGGAAGCTTGATGGGTTTTGATGAAATTAACACTCTCAACATGAATAAAGATGATGATTCTGGAGCTACTGGCGGAACAGGAGGAAGTAAAATTCCTACCCTCACAGCTCCTTCTATTGATACAAGTGCAGTAGACAGCTCAATGGGTAAACTAGCTGAAAAGGTTAAGAAGGTTTTTGCTACTATATTTCAACCTTTCAAAAATGCATGGGCTAAGGACGGTGCAGGAGTAGTTGCTGAAATGAAGAAGGCAATTGAAGGTACAAAGCAGACATTTAAGAACTTCTTTGATATGTTAGCTACTCCTCCGGTGCAAGGGTTCCTTGAATCATTAGGAAGATTAGGATTAGCGATAGGTAAGTTAGCTCTATTCATTTATAATAATTATATTTTACCTTTGATTAATTGGTTTATAGGAATGCTTCCTCCGATTATGGGTGCCTTAACTCCAATCATTAATGGTATAACAAACTTCATAAATTGGCTTATGAATGATGGTAAACCGGTACTTGATATTATCATAACTACTATTGGAAGCTTTGGAGCTGCTTTCTTGATAGTTAAAACTGGAATTGGAATATTTAATGGTATAGATAAAGCAATAAAGGGTGTGTCAGTAGCATTCACTCTTATGAAGAGCCCTATCTTCCTGGCAATTCTTGCTATAGGAGCTATTATAGCTATTGGCATTCTGTTATGGAAAAACTGGGACTTTATTAAAGCTAAAGCTTCTGAGATATGGGAGAGTATAAAGCAAAAATTCAATGATTTTAAAACCTGGCTTGGAAATGTATTTACTACTGATTGGAGTAACAGATTCGGGTTCATGGGTGTAATTCTGAATGGATTCTTTTCTACAGCAAAAGGGATACTTGGATCCATACAAAGAGTATTTAAAGGGTTTATCGATTTTATCGCTGGAGTTTTTACCGGAGATTGGAGAAGAGCTTGGACAGGTATAGTCAATATCTTCGGTGGAATATTTGATGGTATTAAGGCTAAAGCTAAGGCTCCGCTCAATGGTTTAATTTCTATGATTAATCTAGCTATTGGCGGACTTAATAAAATAAAGTTTCCGGATTGGAGTATATTAGGACCTGCAGCTGGAAAGGGAATCAATATTCCTAAAATACCTTACTTAGCAAAGGGTGGAATCATAGACCAGCCAACTCTTGCTATGGTTGGTGAAAGAGGAAAGGAAGCGGTTATGCCGCTGGAGAATAACACTGGCTGGATAACTGAGTTAGCTTCTCAGATAGCAGCATTGTTAGGAGGCGGTCAAGGGAGTGGAAATTCTAATGCTGCAGATAGAGCTATAGAGATTATCATTCAGCTAGGTAATGGTAGTGAACTTGCTAGATTTTTAATTGATTCTATAAACAAGCTTCAGAGACAAGAAGGCAGAACATTATTAAAAATATAGGAGTGGTGATATGCTAAAAATAAATGGAGTAGCTATTGCTGCTCCTAAATCATTTAAAGTAGATATTTCAGATATTGATGGAGAAAGTAACAGAAATGCAAGAGGGGAACTGATAAGAGATAGGATAGCAGTTAAAAGAAAACTTCAGTGTGAATGGG
>NZ_CCXI01000003.1 GCF_000820705.1 Clostridium polynesiense
GATAGCAGTTAAAAGAAAACTTCAGTGTGAATGGGCACCGCTAGATATGGCTGAGATATCAGTTCTTCTAAAAGCGGTTAAAGATGTTTATTTTAATGTGGAATATCCGGATCCAATGGAGGGATTATTTATAACAAAAACTTTTTATGTAGGGGATAGAAGTACTCCGGCACTAAATTACAATAAAGTAACCGGGAAAATTCTCTGGGAAGGTTTGAGTATGAATTTTGTTGAGAAATAGCTAAGGTGGTTTATTTTAACAATATAGCTTCGATAATTTATTATGGAATACAAATATTAAGGAGGCTATAGTTATGACAAGTTTATTGATTTTATTATTATCCTGGTTTATAACAATTCATCTATTAAAAGTAATGTTATATTATAATAGAGTGGGAGTAATAGCTATAAGGAGAAAAAGCAACACTATTTATACAATTATTTCCTTAGTTACTTTGATAAGATATTATAAAAGTAATAAAATTGAGGCTTTCAAAAGTGATTGTAAAATATTTTTTAGAAAATTAGATAAAGGTAAAATCTATAACACTAACACTCATATGTTGATTTTAAAAGAAATAAAAAAGTGTAGTTCTGAGGTAATATATGAAAAAACAAAAAAGAAAAGGATGATATTAGAAAAATTGATAATAGGAAATACCAAGGGTTTATTAAAAAAACATCAATATTATAAGGTTTATTTTAAGGTTTAGAGAGCTAATATGCTCTTTTTTTTATTGAAAAATAGAAAGGATGATATAAATGTTAAATTTAACAAAAAGCATTCAAATTACGGGGCAGAGTGTCATAGATGGGCAACAGGTAGTTTACATGACCGCAAATATAACTACAGAAGGTAATCAGCCTGCCAATGTTAATAAAAGTGTAATGAATCAAGAGATTTATTCTAGAAACTTGAAAGAGTGCAGATCTGACATAAAGGACTTTGAAGCACAAGTGTATAAAATTGAAGATGAAATCCTAGGAGGTAAAAACAGTGTTAATAAGTAATGAAAGATTAATAAGTGATTACTCAACTTTAAAAAACATTGCTAATAAGGAGCTTCCTATAAGAGCTTCCTATGCACTTGCAAAAAACATCTCTAAAATAGAATCAGAAATAAGAGTATATGAAAAAGAGAGAACTAAGCTTATCGAGAAATATGCAGATAAAGATGAAGAAGGTCAGGTTAAAGCTGACGAAGGTGGTCAAATTATTTTTAAAGATCCTGAAGGTTGGAGTAAAGATATAAGAGAACTGTTGGCCATAGAAAATGATATAGAGATACATAAGTTTCCTATATCCTCCCTAGAAGGTTACACTATGTCACCGGCTGATTTAATACTGATTGAATACATGATAGAGGGATAAGCCTTATTCCTATTCTAAGGAAGGAGGTAAGATATGTATAACGTAACACAAGGATTCTTAAATGCTATTAAGACTGCTAATAGGCAGTTTCAAACTTCAGTTACAGTAAGAGATATAATATTTGGAGACAGTAAAATAGTAGAATGGTCTTTAGAAGAAAATGTTAATCCATCTGATAGTATTATGTTAGGATCTGTAGCTGCTTCTAAATTTGAAATAACTCTACTTGATGTTCCAAACACATTAATATTAGAAGGTGCTGTAGTAACACCAAAGATAAGGTTATTAGTAGGTACGACTTATGAGGAAGTTCCTTTAGGTATTTTTACAGTAGATGAGATTACAAAGGAAAAGGGTACTGTGAAGCTCACTTGCTTTGATAATATGATTAAACTTGAAAAAGCATATTTCTCCAACCTAGCATATCCGGCAAGTATAAACAGTGTCGCACAGGAAATTTGCAGTAAGGCTGGAGTTCAGCTAGAAACTACTCTTCCAAATACAGTAGTAAATAAAATAGAAGGATATACCTACAGGGAAGCTATTAGTTTTATAGCTTCTTTTTTAGGTGGTTTTGCAAGGTTTAATCGTGTTGGAAAGTTGGTAATAATAAGCTATGCTGCTAGTAATTTAGAAGTTACTGGAGACAATTATTTTAATCTTAATACTGCAGAAAAGGCATTTACTATAGGTAGGTTAGCTTGTCAGGTAGGAGAAAATATTTTATCTGTGGGTGCATCAGGGAATGAAGTGAAGTTTGAAAATCCTATAATGACTCAGGCTCAGCTTAACAGCATTTATAATACTCTTAAAACATTAAGTTATATGCCTTACAGTATGGACTGGCAAGGTAATCCGGCTCTTATGGCCGGAGATAAAATAGCAATTACTGATATCAAAGGTAATACTTATAATACTCTTCTTATGAAACAAAAGCTTACTTATAGGGGAGGGTTAAAATCTTCAGCTTCTGCAGTAGGAAAGACAGAACAGGCTCAGGAATTTAATTCAGGGGGTAGTATTAAGAATAAAGTTGATAGACTTGTAACAGAGCAAGCTAACATAAAGGTTCTTTTAGCTGAAAAAGCCACTATTCAGGACTTAACTGCTGTCAATGCTAGGATAGATAATCTATATACTACAGACCTTACAGCTGTAAATGCTAAGATAAGTAACCTGGAAGCTACTAGAGCAACGATTACTGAATTGAATGCAGAAAAGGCAAGGATAGACAGCCTTTTTTCTACCAGTGCTACTATTACACAACTTAATGCTGCCAATGCTAAAATTACAACGTTAGAGGGCAAGACAGCTTCTATAGAGCATATATTGGCTGGTAATATAACTACAGAGCATATTAAAGCAGGTACGATTACTGCAGGCTCTGGAATAATCGCTAATGGAGCCATAGGAGATGCACAGATAAGTTCTTTAAGTGCTGGTAAATTAAAATCAGGTACAGTGGATACTGCATTAGTAACGATATCAGGTCCTAATGGAAGGCTACAGATAAAAGGTAATAAGCTTCAGATATTTGATAATAAGAGTGGACAGCTTTACGAGAGAATAATGCTTGGAATAGATGATTTAAATAATTCTGCTTTAACTCTTAGAGGAGCTGATGGAACAACAGTATTATTAACACAGGATGGACTTACAAAGGCAGGATTCACTGATGGGTACAATAAGATAGATAATGATTCACTGGATCCAGCAAAAATAGACATAGTAAAAACTGTAGTTAGGATAAATAATGGTATTACAACAATCCAGGGTAGTAAAATATTTGTGGATAACACAACCTTGGACGTAAGTTTCTCTACTCTCAAAAACACCGTAAATTCTCAGGGAGAAACAATTAGCAGCCATTCATCTTCTATAACTAGTATGGATGGTGCAATAAAACTCAAGGTGGATAGCCAGACATACAATACTAAAATGAGTAGTATAGATGGCAGCATAAGCAGTATAAATACTTCTCTGAATAAAGCTACATCTGATATTAGTGTACTGCAGGGAGAGATTCAATTAAAGGTTTCTACAGCAACGTATGAAGCAGGAATACAATCTGCTAAGGATTATGCAGATTTAAAAGATTATGGAGCAAACTTTAAAATATATAATAATGTTTTTGGATTTACTCAAAACACTGCTAATGTAACAGGCTCATTAGTGATAGAAACCAATATCCCTATGAGTGGTTTGATGTGTTCAATAGGCTTAAAAGGATACAACTATGTAACTAAAAATAATGATATTGATATTAATATCGGTTTTTATGCATATAACAATCCTATTTCCTTCTTGCAGCATGGATATACAAATAAGGGTACACTACCAGTAAAAGAAATTAAAGTTGCTCTAAATGCTAGTAATAAGGTTGTATTAATAATTAATCCTGTGAATTATATATGGCAGTATCCTAAGATATTTATAGACAAAATGATAGTAGCATATAACATAATTCCAGCTGATATACAAAAGAATTGGACAGCTTCAATTAAATCAGATTTATCTGCATATACATTGGTAACAACTCTATCTAGTGATATAAATTTGCCTGTAATGCATACAAGAATAAGTACTGCAGAATCTTCTATAACTCAATTGAATAGTAGCATTTCCCTAAAAGTTGAGAGTAGTGTATTTGAAACTTATAAAAATTCTACAGACAACAGCATTATATCTTTGACTAGTAGGGTAGATGTTGCAGAACATAAACTATCAGCAGATTCAATAGTAAGCACTGTTAGAGGTTCTACAGCGTACCAGGGAGATTTATCCGGAAAAGAAAGCTCTATTACAAAAGGAAATACAGCTCCAACAGCTCCTGCAAATAACCAATTATGGTTAGATACTTCGACTACTCCGAATATACTAAAAAGATATAATGGTACAGCTTGGGTAAAGGCTACTCCTTCTACAGCTGGAGAGGTAGGGGCTTACAGTGGCTCAGATGGTTCTGCTTTAGCCGGTAGAGTATCTACTGCAGAGAGTAATATAACTCAGCTCAATAACAGCATAACTAGTAAGGTATCCCAGACTGATTTTAACGCTTTGAATGGGAGGGTAAACACTGCTGAAAGTACAATTTCTCAACATACAAATCAAATAGCAACTAAAGTGGATGTTAACGGAGTAAAGTCAACTATTCAACAGAACCCGAGCAGTGTACAGATAGGATTTAATGGTATTAACAATAATGTGCAAATAGATGGTTCTGGGTTAAGCGTAACAGTAGGAAACCTAAATGTTAAAGATGTCGGCAAAACTATTTTTAATGCTAGTAAAGATGGATATGGAAATGTGGGAATAGAACTGGGACATCTTGCTATACAAAAAAACGCATATATTGATTTCCATAGTAGTGGCACTAGTAACGATTATGATACAAGAATAATCGCAGGCGGTGGCAATTCTAATGTATCACAAGGAAATCTAGGAGTTAACTGTGCAAAAGTAGACCTTAATGATGGTAAAACTGGAATTGCATGGTTTCGTTTAAGAAAAGGCACTGGAGATGGTGCTAGCTGGGCAACATATAATGTAGGATTGGACACATGGCAAGGTATAGGAATTGGATCTGACGTAGGAAGTGGCTTTAGTCCTAAAATAATAATAAATGGTAGAAACGGTAATATAGATTCAGTCGGAAATCTAACTATAGGCGGTTCAAAAAATAGGGCTGTACAGACGGAAAATTATGGTACTAGGTGCTTAAGTGCATATGAAACTACGGAGAGTTTCTTTGGGGATTTAGGCGAAGGTATAATAAATATCGATGGAGAATGTACTATAGATATAGATAAAATTTTTTCAGAAACTATAAATACAGATCATAAATACCATGTGTTTATTCAATGCTATAGTGGTAATATCACCAAAATAGAAAGATACAAAAATTATTTTATCGTAAAAGGTGAACCCAACACAGAGTTTACCTGGGAATTAAAAGCTAAGCAAAAAGGTTTCGAATACGATAGGTTAAACGATAAAGATAATAATCTACAGCAAGATGTAATACCTAGCTCAGCTTTACAGGAACTAGGATATTCTATTAACAGTTCTTTGGAAGAAGATTTGATGAATAATTTGGATGAATTTTTATTGGAAGGAGGGATATGATGAAAATACTAACAGGTTTTGCAATAATAAACGACAGAAATGGTGAAAGAGTCACTTTTACCTATGATGAAGTGGATACTCTAGGGAATTTGACATCTAGTAACATTAAAAAAAGCTATATTGCAATAGATGCTGATACTAAGACTAAGATAGCCGGTTTAAGAAGTCTAATAGAAACTAGAATGAATGAAACAGTTTAAGGTGCCTGAATAGGTACCTTATAATTTTTAAAGAGAGGGGGAATAGAATTGTGGCGTATAATTCTGAAGGATGTAATGAAAGGCATAAAAGACTAGATGAAAAAATAGCTACCCATGAAAATAGGTTAAATAACCATAGCTCTAGAATAGACCAACTAGAGCAGAATGATAAAGCTAATGCGGTAAGAATAGGCAATTTATGCGAGCAAATAGCTAATTTAGTTACTACAATGAGGTGGTTTATAGGGTTGTTAGTAGGAAGCTTCGTAGGCTTCTTTTTTTATGCAATACAGCAAAATATATTTAAATAAAAGGGAGAGATTTTATTATGGAAATAACAAGTTATATCATAGAAAAGGCTTTAATTTTGGTTCCAGTATTAATTATCATTGGACAAGTGATAAAAAATCTAGAAATTAAGGATAAGTATATTCCTCTTATACTTATGCTATTTGGGATATTGGGTGCATTGGCTATAATGGGTATGAATGCCGAGGCTGTAATACAGGGAATACTTGTAGCCGGTGCTGCAGTATTTGGAAACCAACTTTACAAACAATTAAAAAAAGAAGGTGAGTAATTATGTTAGATTTTGTTTTTGATGCTGGTCATGGAGGAAAGGACCCAGGAGCTATAGGACCAACTAGAAAGAATGAAGCTGACTTTGTATTAGATATTTGCTTAAAAGCGGGTTCTTATGTAAAAGAACAAGGATATACAGTTGGTTATACAAGAACAAACGATAAGTTTTTAGAGTTATACGAAAGAGCTAATATATCAAACTCATTAAAACCTAAGTACTTTGTAAGTTTTCATATTAATAGCTTTACAGATCCTTCGGTTAATGGCCTTGAAACATACTGTTATTCAAAAGGAGGAGCGGGTGAAATTTTAGCAGTAAATATATTAGAAGAGTTACTACCAGTAATGGACATACCTAATAGAGGAGTGAAAACTGCTAACTTTGCAGTACTCAGAAGAACCCAAGCACCTGCAGCATTATTAGAATTAGGATTTATGAGTAATCCTGAACAGGAATCTAAACTCTCTCTAGAAACTTATAGGAATGAGTTAGCAATAGCTATTGCTAAGGGATGTATTGAAACTTTAGGAGGAAATTACAAAGAACAACCTGTATTTACACCTGTTCAGGAAACAAAGCCTAATTATGACTACGTTGAACTGCAAAAAGAGCTTAATATACAAGGATATGGTAAGTTAGCTATAGATAATATTCCAGGGCCTAAAACATTAGCAGCTTGCCCAACAGTTAGAATAGGTGCAAGAGGTAATATAACTAAATGGATCCAGAAAAGATTAGGAATTTCTGCAGATGGTATATTCGGGGAAAAGACTAAGAAAGCCGTTATTGATTTTCAAAAAACTAACGGTTTAGTATCGGATGGTATTTTAGGAAAGAATACCTGGAGAAAACTCTTAGGATTGTAAAAGAATTTTGGTAGTTAATTATATGTAAGATATAGTATAATATTTATTGTATAAGTAAATCCTCTTTAGAGGTCTTTCCTTATAAAAATCTAGAGATGTTACACTTATACAAGAATAAGAGGGTAGTCCATAGCGGATTACCCTTTATTTTTTATTGCGTTGAAACTGTAAATTTATACTCATACAATGTCCTTGTAGGTTGCTCTCTAACAAAAATATAAACATCTATCTTTGTGGCATCTCCCCATTTTTGTACTACAATTTTATTTTTATATATATTTGAATTCTCGGAATAGTAATTAAAGGTTCCACCAATTATATTATTTCCACCATAGTCCTGTTTACTTCCTATAGTAATAGGAGTGGATTTATCATGCTCTACAGTATAGAAGATTTCTTGTCCGAACTTAGTTGCAGTTGTAGTAGATAAGGATACCTTATACTTAGGACTTTGCTTAATAACTTTGCTTTCATCTACCAGTAAAGCATCATATACTGTATAGGGCTTTTGCTGTACAGGGGGATCAGGATTTGTTGGCGGTGGTGGATTCGGAACAGTTCCCGTAGGAGTAGTACCCTTATTCACAGACTGAGTAGTATTCTGTGTACTTGTCCTTGGAGCTGCAGCAACTGTAGTCTGTTTTTTAGCTTCTACAGGCTTGATTTCTGTTTTTGGGGTTTCCACCTTAGGAGCTTCCTTAACCTCCTGTTTAACTTCTTCTTTAGGGGTTTCTTTAATTTCTTCTTTAAGCAGCTCTGACTTAGGAGTTTCTACTTTAGTTTCAGTTGCTAGTTTTGTATCGGTCTTTGAGCCTCCACCATAAGGTACACAGCCAGTTAATATTACACTAGCTACTAACACAATAATCAATTTCTTATTTACCATAATTTGAATCCCTCCTATATCCATTATAATACAGTATTAGGAATTATATGTCGATAAGAAAAGTATATTTCAGCTAGATTAATTGTATAAAATTATATACTTGTCCAAATATTAGAAATAAATTATAATAAAACAAAGAAACCACTGAATGATTGGTAGTCAGAAGCGGTTTCTAAAAATAAAATGTATTCTTTTTTATACCTCTATTATATGGAATGTTGTCTAAGAATACAATGATACTATGGAGGAGTAAAATGGGCAAAGAAAGGGAGTTAGCTGGAAAATACCTTGAAGAAAAGCGATATGAGGAATCTGAAAAAATATATTTTAAGTTATGGAATGATAGCGTAAATGACAAATGGTTATCATGGGAGTATGCCAAGACACTAAAAGGACTAGGAAATTTTGATAAGGCAATTAAAGTGTGTAAAACTTTTTATAAAAAAGATAATAGTTTTAAATATGTAAATGATTTATTATCTTGGTGTCTTTATGAAAAATATATAATAAATATGAACGATATAAATGATACAAAAGAAATGTTAAATGTGGAAAAAATAGGAAGGTTTATAATATCGATTGTAGATAATAACAAAAATACTCCCTATGAAATAATTATATTTAAATTTTTAAAAAAATATAAAAAACCTTTTAATGCAATAAAATTAAAAGAATGGTTACAGTATATTGAACCAGACAAGTTGTCTGATACTCCATTTAAGTTTAATGATAATAAAGGTAAATCAAGAGAATATGCATCTAAGAGAGAAGAGTATTATTATTTAAAATGTAAATCTCTTTACATTTTGTCTGATTATGCCGGGTGCATAAAAGAATGTGATGAAGCGTTGCAAAATATAGCTACTTTTCATTTTGATTATAATATTTGGATAAGAAGATTTAAAGCTTTAAGTACTGCAGAATTAGGAGATAAATTAAAAGCTATAAAAATTTTAAAAAGCATTTTACATGATAAAGAACATTGGATAATATATTTCAATATTTTTGAAATGTATGTGTCACTAAAAATGTATGATAATGGATTAGTATACGCTTATAAAGCTGCATTAATGGATGGTGATAAAGATGTAAAAGTAGTACTATTTGAAAAAATTGGTGATGTATTATTACAACAAGAAAATAAAGATATTGCATTAAGACATTATATTTTGTCTAAGGAAATCAGGATGAAAAAAAATTGGAACATAGGTAATAACTTAATGAGAGTTATAGATTCATTGAAGGTAACTACAAATGTTAATAATTTGAGCTATAGTCATTTGCGTGATTATTGGATTAAAGAAACTATTAAATCTAAAAAAAGAGAAAGTGGCACCATAGTAAAAGTTATTGCTAATGGAAAAAGCGGATTTATTAAAAACGAGAGGAATAGCTACTTTTTTAAAAAAGTATCTATTTTGAACAACAATAAAAATTTTTATGAGGGATTGAGAGTGACGTTTTCAATAGTTGATTCATTCGATAATAAAAAAGGAATCAAGAGCAAAGAAGCTATAGATATTATTTTAGGAGTTGAATAGTAAGGTTATGGGAAAGAATAAATATTATGCAGTAAAAAAAGGATTTAACACTGGTATTTTTAATACATGGGAAGAATGTGAAGTTAATATTAAAGGGTTTAAAAATGCTGAGTATAAATCGTTTACAAGTATGGAAGAAGCAAAATTTTATTTAGAAAATATAGATATACTAAACTTACATAAAAAAAATAGCATTAGAGAATGATGGACTTATTGCATACATAGATGGAAGTTATAATGAAGTTATACAACGATATTCATTTGGCTGTGTTATTATAAACAAAGATGGAATTGTATGTGAGCCTATAGGTTTTGGAGACGACTTAAATGCGTTAACATTAAGAAATGTGGCAGGAGAGTTACAAGGAGCTATGGTATCAGTTAAATGGGCATATGAAAATGGATATAAGAATATAATCATTAGGCATGATTATGAAGGGATTAGCAAATGGTTCAATGGTGAGTGGAAAGCTAAGAATACTATTGTGAAAATATATTGTGAGTTTATGAATGAATATAAAGGAAAAATTAATATTTCATTTGAAAAAGTAGATGCTCATAGTGGTGATAAGTACAATGAAAAAGCTGATAGGTTAGCAAAATCAGCTCTAAAAGAGGGTAGTAATATTTCTAAGGGGGACTATTGGGTAAAAATTGAAGGTATAAAATTACAAGATTTTGACATAATATTAGATGTTATAAAAAAAGAAGAAAATATTGATGTTAAAAGTGAAGAGCAGGCTTACGGTAAAATATATAGAATACATGGAGAAAATAAGGAAAAGTTAGTTATAAAACATTTTAGTGAAAAAGAAAATTTGTTTATTCAAGGCAAACCAGAAAAATTATTTACGAAAATTCTTACATATATAACAGAGGTTGTAGATACTGAACAAATACCTAAAATATTTAATGAATATTGTAAACTTCAGGTAGAAAAAAATAATCTGGATAATATGTTTATGAATTATATTCCCCATGCAATTAATAAATTACCAGATAGGGTAAAGAAAGTTTTATACCAATCTGTTTATAATTTAAATATATTTGGGGAAATGACTGATTATACATTTTTAGTATTCCCAGCATTAAGGGGATTAGAAGGAATATTAAAATGCATTTTATCAAAACATAAAATACCATACTCTAATAGCTTTGATATGTTTGAACAAAAAAATAATAATACATATAAACTTTGTGATATTTATGAGTCAAATATAGGCTCTCCTAAAAAAATAAAAGCTGTAAATAAACTATATAATCACTTTTTCCATAATCGACATCCCTTATTTCATTGGAATGATCCGTGTGATATTATAGATGATACTAGAATTATTACTAGCACAGATGCGGCTCACAAACTTATAAAAGACACTTTACAATATATAGATGAATATTATAAAATAGAATAAAAAATTACAAGGAGGGTACAATTAATGGATTATAAAATATTTAGACTAAACAATATTGATTATTCAGCTGTTATAGTTATTACCAAATGTGTGCCTCCTACAAGCATTTTAAATTTATTAAGGAGAGACTTAAATAATAATAATATCGATGGAAAAATAATAATAGATGCACTTATGTATTTTGGTAATAATGATGATAGATTTATAGAATTTACCTATAAAAATGATACTCTTATAAAAGAATCCTTTAATTATATTAAAATAGATAAAAACAATATGTTAAGAGTATATGCATCAAATATATTAAAAAGCGATAACGAATTATTTGATAATTCAATATTAAACAGTTTTCAAAAAAAATTAATTGCAGAGGGATGTATTATTTAAAAGTTTATATTATTAATAAAATTCAAAAGCAAATGTAAATGAATATTGAGAATATATTTTATTAAAAATTTTTAAAAGCAAGAGGCATTTTCTGGGATAAATTTTGCGAAAGATATTAGTATATATTAAAAAACCTGGGTAAATACAGGTTTTATTTTTTTGCTAAAAAACTGGAAAACTATTTACAAAAGAACGTTTGTTCGCCTATAATATACTTATAGGAGGGGATTGTATGGTAATAAATATAAAAGATGAGCAAGTACTAACCTTGGTTACAATGCTTAAAACTGAACAAATGAGTCTTAAAAGGTATTTTATTGAGTACCCTAATGAAACAGAAGGTATGATTACGCCGGAAGAAGCTAAAGATGTTTTTAATACTATAATAGAGCAAGTAATTGAACAGGGATTTTTAACTGGTTTTAATATTGCAAAATAAAAGAAACTCCGGGTCTAATTATAGATTACCTAAGTCTATATTTTTATATCAAAAAATGAAAAGCTTCCTATTATATATAATAAGAATATCTGTCCTGCAACTGTCCTAGTTAAGTTGTAAGTAGTATTTCGTAGTGGAAAAATTTAAAATAGATTTATATAAAACCTAGGTAAATATAGAGTTGAAGAAAATTTAGTTATGGCAAATATCGTGTAATTTAAATATTCAAAGGTCTGCAACACCTTTATTCCCCGGTTCAAATCCGGGTGGCACCTCCAATTAAAAACTTTGGAAAAGTTATTTCCAAAGTTTTTTTTGTTTTTAAAATTTACTCTTGTATATAATTAATAATTACTTTAACGAAAATAAGTAATAGAAATAATAAAAGCTATAAAAAGCAAAGTATTAACTATTATATACATTTTTTTGTCAACTAAGTTCTTTTTCTTCATGTCCAAAAGTAATCTTAGTATAAATAGAAAGGCTATTAAAAAATATATCATGAAACACCTCTTTAAAATACTACAGAGAATAACTTGTAGAAAGTTCTTTCTGTGAATTTAACTAGTACATTTTTAAATCAGTTAAAAACATCATATAAATATAATTATAGTATATTATTGAATATATTTACAATTAATACTATATGAGTAAATTTCAATATGAGATATAATATAAATGTTAAGATTATAATTAAAGGGATAGAGGATTATGAAGAAAAGAGGAATTATTATAACTGCAGCCGTTCTATTAGTCTTATCGGCTGTATATTTTATTTTTGGTGTGCAGAGATACAGTAATATTGAAAAAATCGAAGTTATGACAGCTTCTTATAACTAATATTGTATATAAAACTGGGGAGAATAAGGCTGTTACCATACTTTGGGGTGATGATAATACTAAAGCTTCATATTATTACAGTAACAGTCCAGGATTCATTTATGAGATTCCACTCAGTGAAAGTAATAAATTAAAAGATATATTAAAGGATAATTAATCTGATTCAGGGTTACCTGATGTAATTTCCTTATGTTATAATAATTAACATCAAGGAGGGGAGTTTTTTGAGGAGGGAATACATTACTTATTCACCGGATATGCCGTTAAATATATCTTTGTGCAGGGTAAAAAACTATCCTATTCATTGGCAGAATGCTATAGAAATAATATACGTTCTAAAAGGGACTATCAGTATAACAATAGATACGGATACCATGCATCTTAAGGAAAATGATGTTGAAATAGTAAATATAGATGAAGCTCATAGATTGTATAGCGATGAGGACAATGAAGTTTTATTGTTTCATGTAGATCCGTATTTTTTTGAAAAATACTACACTGATATGAAAAATATGTTTTTTTATACTGACTCTAATGATAAAAACTCGCAGTTTAGCGATGAGTATGAAGATTTAAGAACTTTTCTATCCATAATACTCTGCGAAGTAGTTCAAAAAAATGATGACTATGATGAATATATAGAAAAGACTTTAATAGAGTTACTATATCATTTAATAAATAATTTTCACTACCTTATGTATGAGCAGGAAGAACTGAAGGAAAAGAAGAACAGCTGGAAAGGTATCATAGAATTTCTAAATATATTTTTAATAACTATAATAGAAATATAACTCTTCAGGATATAGCAAAGAAAGAATTTTTAAGCACAAATTATCTTTCTCATGAAATAAAGTATGCAACAGGACATTCCTTTACAGACTTATTAAACCTTACCAGAGTTGAAGAATCTGTAAAGCTGCTTTTAGATACAGACATGACCCTATCGGAAATTTCTGAAGAGGTGGGATTTTCTCACACCAGGTACTTTAATAAACACTTTAAATTAAATTATAAAATGACTCCGCTTCAGTTCAGAAAAAAGCATAAGGTGGATGAAAAAACCTACGAAAATCAGAAACAGATAGTATATCTTCCTTTAGTCGAGGCTCTTAAGTCAGTAGAATACTACATAGAAGATTATGATAGATATAATTTTGAAGACAGAATAACAAAAGTTAATATAAACATGGCAGAGGACCGAGGAAGCTTTAACAAAGGGTTTAAAGAAATAATTAACTTAGGAGAGGCTTTCGATCTTCTTATTGAAGATAATAAGGATATGTTGGAAGAAATTCAATATGAAGTGGGCTTTAAGTATGGAAGACTGATTAATTTGTTCTCCGTGGATATGGGAGTATTTTCAGGAAGTAATTTTTATAACTGGAGCAGAGCGAAAATAATATTTGAGTACATGGAAAGCATCTCATTAATACCTCTTATATTTATAGATGATAATAACTTTAAGGATGAGGAGCTCATTAAGGCCTTGAGAAATTTTATAGCCTATTTTAAAGATATAGAAAACCTTGAGTTTGAAAATTATGCTTTTCAGCTTTGTTCTAAGTTACCTGTAAATATTAAAGAAAGCATAGAAAATCTATTGGTAAATGAATATAGTTTAAAGCTCCTTGAAGATGAATTTGAAAATATACACAGCATAAATTATATATATGACACTGCTTATATGCTTCCTTATATAATACATTCTGTAATAAATAATAAAAACAACCTTAACTATTTAAAGGTATATGATGTATTAGATAGGCAGGTAAAGCTAACCAATGAAGTTTTTTTTGGGTATCCTGGAATGATTAATGATAAAGGTATTAAAAAGCCATCTTACTATGCCTATTTTTTATTGAATAAGCTTGGTGATACCTTAGTGGATATTAAAGACGGTTATATTGTAACAAAAAGCGAAGATGAATATCAGATACTTTTATATAGCTTTACCGAGGACATAGATGAACTTATAAGCTTTGAAAAGCTTGCAAAATCACGGGGAGTTAAAAATGCTGCAGCAAAAAAATACTCCATAAATATAGTAAACATAATGAAAAATTCTAAGATGACCTTCTATGAAATTGACGAAAGCATAGGATCTTCATATAATTACTGGGTATCCATGGGGATGCCTAAAAGGCTTAATAAGGAAGAAGAGGAAATAATGCTGAAGGCTTCTTTTCCTAAAATAGATTTTAAGTATGCAAAGAAAAGTACAGTTTTAAATATAAGAGCAGAGCTTAAAGCCCATGGAGCACTTTTAATATTAATAAAAGAAGTATGAAAACACCTCAAACTGAGGTGTTTTTTGTTATTTGGGGTATTATGGAAATATAGTGCAAAGCTTAAAAGTACATTTAAGTAGGTACTTTAGTGAATGCCGTAATTCTGTAAATATGAAATAATATTAATATAAGTAAAAATAACTTAACTTGTTTAACCATGAAAAATATAAGCTAGGAGGTGAAGTTCATGGGCATAGATAATAAAATTTTTACTACTGGAAAAACTAGAAGCATACTTTTAAAATTTGCTGTACCTGCTATAATGTCTCTGCTGGTTGTGGAACTTTATAACATGGTAGACACTGTATTTGTAGGAAGATATGTTGGTACTGATGCTATAGGAGCCCTGACTTTAGCCTTTCCTATTCAAAGATTATTAAGTGCATTGGCACTGCTGGTTGGGGTTGGAGCAACTACTATTGTTGCGCGTAATCTTGGAGAAAAAAATTATATGAACTTAAAAAAACTATTATAAATTCAGTATTTCTTACTACAATTATATTGGTTTCGGTAATAGCGGGACTTTATATATTTAAAGAAAGAATTATTTATTTTTTAGGTGCCAGTGAAGTGACCTATCCCCTTGCAAATGAGTATATTTCAATCATCCTGCTGGGAGGTTTGTTTCAGGGAATAGGTATTACCATGTGCTCTATAATGACTTCTTTAGGAAATACTAAAATTACTTTATCTTCAAACTCCTTAGGTGCTGTTACAAATATAATAGTAGACTTTGTATTAGTTACCATTATGGGATTTGGAGTAACGGGAGCAGCTGTGGCTACTGTGTTTTCACAAATAATAGCCTTTCTATTTGCACTTAGAAGCTTTATGAAGGTAAAAAGCTATTATTCATTAAATTTTTCTTTAAATGGATTGAACAAAGGGATATCTTTCAGCTTAACTAAACTGATATTATCCATTGGATTTTCTACCTTCGTAATCGAAATATCTGACGCTGTAGTGGCAGTTATACTTAATAATCTTTTATTAAGTAAAGGAGGAGACCCTGCAGTGGTTATGATAGGGGTAATTACCAGAGTATCCATGTTTATGTTCATAGCTATAATAGGTATCAGTTCAGCTATGCAGCCTATCGTAGCATATAATTATGGTGCGGAAAATTATGAAGAAATGAGAAATACTCTTAAGGTTTCTATGAAAACCGTAAGCTTTATTTCTTTGATTTTCTGGGCGGTTCTGATCATATTCTCAAAAGGAATTATAGGTTTCTTCCTTAAGGATAAAGCTCTCCTTGAAGAAACGGTAAGAGCTTTTAGAATAGCAATATCAATAATTCCTTCAGTAAGCATTTATTATATAGCTATTTATTTCTATCAGGCAATTGGAGATGCAAAGAATTCTTTCTTTTTATCAATATACAGACAGATAGTTATATTCATTCCTGTGGTTCTTATTATGGTGAATTACATGGGGGTAACAGGTGCTTGGGTTTCCTTCCCTATAGCAGATGCTATATCCTCTTTAACTTCTATATATTTCTTATATAGAGTATGGAATATTGATTTCGAGTGCAGTACAGAGAAAAATTACGCATAGCTATGATAATTTATTAAAATATTTGATCATTGTATGCAGGTATGTATAGTTAAAAAGTACTATACATACCATTAAGATTTCCCAGTGCTTAAAAATATAGTTGATATTGAAGTGTTTTAAAAGGGCTTGCCATCTGGTAAGTCCTTTAATTATTTTTATATTTAAATAATAATTTTATATCATTAAGCATATAAGGAAGTAGGAAAGGTGATCTGTAAAAATATGTTATAATAAAATAAATTTTTAAAATAGAAAAAATTTGTTTATTAAATAAAGTGAAATAGTATAAGGGGGAATTTTTGTGAATTTAATAATAAATGCAGATGACTTTGGGTTAACTAAAGGAGTTACCCTAGGGATACTGGATAGCATGGAAAAGGGTATAGTCACTGAAACCACAGCGATGGTAAACGGAAACTGCTTTGATGAAGGCATAGAAGAAGCAAAGAGAAGAGGTATTAAAGGCATAGGAATTCATTTGAATTTAACCTGGGGGAAACCTGTTCTGCATTTAAATAAAGTCATCACATTAATAAATGATAAAGGAGTATTTAAAAAAGGTTATAATGAATTAGGAAAATACAGCCTCAATGAGATAGAAATGGAGTTAAAGGCTCAGATAGAAAGATTTTTTGCTTCAGGATTTCAGCCTACTCACATAGATGGACATCATCATTTTTATGGACTTTACCCTCAGCTCATGAAAATAGTAATAAAGCTGTCGAAAGAGTACAGTCTTCCTCTCAGATTTGTAAATGAAGAATATAGAGAAATGTATAAAATAAATAATATAAAGACTACTTCAGGTTTTACTTCGGAGTTTTATGGAGAAAATGTTAGTGAAGAAAGATTAAAGGGGATAATATTAAAATATTCCTCTTATGATACTGTAGAAATAATGGTGCATCCTGGCTATGCTGATGAAGAATTAAACTTAATTAGCTCATATAATTCTATAAGAAAGAAGGAGCTTGATATACTTACCTCAAGGCAAATGAAGGCGTTTATTAAAGAGCAGAGGATTGAACTCATAGGATTTAAAAATTTATAACAATAAAGAAAGCCGGTTAAGCATAAAGCTATAACCGGTTTTGTTATTGAACTACCTTTTCCAATATGTTAATTTTTTTGTTTTTACCGTCAATCTCAACTTTTGCTCCCAGAGGAAGGGTGAGTTTTGGGTTATCGTGACCGCTCATTAAATTAATCAGAACAGGCTTTTTAAGAGAAAACAATTTTTCTTGAAAAATTTCATTTAAGGAAAGGCTTCTGCTGCTATCCTCAGCGGTACATCCGGTAAACTGGCCCAGTATAAATCCTTTGCACTGCTGAAGCTTTCCGGATAAAAGAAGCTGAGTAAGCATTCTGTCTATAGCATAAGGAGCTTCATCCACTTCTTCAATAAATAGAATCTTATTTTTAAAATCCATTTCATAAGGAGTGCTTAAAGATGCACAGATTAAAGACAAATTTCCGCCGGACAGCCTTCCCGTAGAAGACTTATCAGAGCTGCTTTCAAGAAGGATGTTTTCCGGATTAATTATAGTAAAAGGTTTATCTCCCTGCATTAACACCTGTGTAAAGGAATCAAGGGTTTCTTTAATGGTGAAATCAGATGAAATCATAGGGGCATGGAAGGTAATCATCCTGTATTTGTCGGTTATATAATTTAAAAGTATTGTTAAATCACTATATCCGCATAAAATTTTAGGGTTTTTAACTATATTTCTATAATTTATATGGTGCATCATTCTCATAGTTCCGTATCCGCCTCTATAAGAAATAACTGCTTCTACCTCAGGAGAGTTGTATACTGAATTAAAATCTTCTCCTCTGCTTTCATCACTGCCTGCCAGATAACCGTATTTATCATAGATATGTGATCCTTTTTTAATTTTAAAACCCAGATTTTGAAACTCTGAAAGCTTAGTATCTATAATCTCAGATTTTTCATGAGAGGCAGGAGAGATAACCCCTATTGTTGAATTAAAGTTTATTTTTCTGGGGATATGCATATAATTAACCTCCACATATATAGGTATAGATGTTATTCTTCCTGTAAATAATTATATTGTTCTAAAGATAAGAATATAACTTTTTAAAACATATCTTTTTTGTAAAGTATACCAACAGCTGCAAGAGAAAGCCCTATAATAATTCCTATTACTAATTGAAAACCGTAGGGGCTGTGGACAAAAGGCATATAGTCCATATTCATTCCAAAAAGGCCGGAAATCATGTTAGGTATGGACATTACTATGGTAACAGAAGCCAGAAGCTTCATTACAATATTTAAGTTATTAGATATTACAGAAGCAAAGGCATCCATGGTGCCGGATAATATGTTACTGTATATGTCTGTCATCTCTATAGCCTGTTTATGCTCAATGATAACATCCTCCAAAACATCCTTATCCTCTTCATACTTCTGCATAATCTCAATCTTAAGCATTTTTTCCAAGGTAACTTCATTGGATTTTAAGGATGTAGAAAAATAAACCAGGGATTTTTCTAAAGAGAGAAGCTGTATAAGCTCTCTGTTTTTCATGGATTTATGCAGACGTTTTTCAATCATTAAACTCTTTTTATCAATTTGCCTTAAATATAATAAATAGTAAGTAGAAATTCGATTTAAAATTTGAAGAGTAAATCTTGAACGTTTAAAGGTATAAAAAGACTTAATCTTTCCATCTACAAAATCTTGAAATATCTTGCTGTTTTTAAGGCATACTGTAATTATTTCTTTTTCAGTATGAATAATACCTATAGGATAAGTATCATAGGTTAAAGAATTATCCTCCATCTCCGTAAAAGGAATGTCTAATATTATTAAAATACTGTTGTCCTCAATTTCTATTCGAGAGGTTTCTTCATCATCCAGAGGAGCCTTTAAAAAGTCTAGTGGAACTCCGGTTTTTTTAGATATTAAAACTAATTCTTCCTCAGAAGGAGCAACTATATTAATCCAGCAGCCGGGCTCAATTGTTTCCAAGGATTGCAGTGAAGAATCGGATTCTGATTTGCTTTTATAAATATGAATCATATATTCACCTCCAGATTTATTCATTAATATATTATATATCAAAGAGGGCTTCATAAATAGATATAATAATAATTAATAATAAAATTATAATTTATGAGGAATTTTAAGGCAGGATATTCTGGTTAAAGAAATAAAAAGTGCTTTTAAAGAATAAAAGTATGAAGGGCATAGCAAAAGCACGATAAGTGGAGATAACTATAGCCTTATAAGAGTAAAACAACCCTATAAACTGTGTAAGAGGAATATAATCTCATATAAGGTGTATTAACCTTCTGTGGGTATAGATTTAATATATAAACCCTAGTATAATCACTATGTTAGATAATTTTTTAATATTATCGGGGGTTAGGTAATGGGGATAATGTACAAAGAAATAAATGCAAAAAAGAAGGCACCGGTTGTAATTAATATTTTTATAGTATTAAGTCTTATGATTGCTCTGTCTAATATGCTTGAAACGATAAAAATTAAAAATTTTAGTTTAGGTATTATAACCAACCCTGCGTTAGGAATTATTACTACTGCATTTATAGTTTTTCAAATTTTTAGATGCAGAGTTAGTTATAAATATTCTATAATCGGTGATCAGCTTATTATCCATAGATTGACTCAAAATGATCATCAAGCAGTTAAATGTATAAACTTAAATGATATAAAATATGTAGGCAAGCCTTCCGGCTGTATGGGTAAATATGCTTTAAAGGAAACAAAAAGTTACAGCTGTACATTAAGGATATTCAATGCTTTATGCTGTGTTTACAAAACTGATGAAGGATATAAAAAGTTTTATTTTCAGCCTAGTGAAAAACTAGTAGACAAGATTAAAGGTTATATGCAATAACAGAACTGCTGCATCAAGAGGTATATACCATGATGCAGCAGTTTATTTTTCTGGGAATGATTATTAGAAAGAGTAGGCTTTAAATATTAAAGCTCCCTACTCATATCAAAGTACTCCGTTTTCACTTCTGAAAGTAAATTCTCACTTTCTATAAGATCAAGGGCAGTTAAGGCTAAAGCTGAAGCTGCCTTTACAGCTTTATCTTTGGCAAAGGAAGACAGAGTAGCTCTACCAAAATCTATGGTTCCGTACTTTATGGAATTATCCTCCGTAATACCAATATAAGGGTGTATACAGGGAGCTTTATGGCTTACAGTGCCCAGACTTAATCCAGCGTAAATATCTCTGGGAGGATTTATATCAATTATTCCGCATTCTTTAAGATTATGACTGAATAATCTGGAAAGGGTTATATTGGTTAAAAGCTCTTGGTAAGGGGGTTCATATAATGAAACCTCAGATTTTATTTTTAAAAGGTTTTCTACAAAAGAAACTATACTTTTGAGCATGGTTTCTGCATGAGAAGCTCCGCTGCTGTTTTTAGCTCTTATATAAAACTTACCTCCTGATTCTTTAGGTATTATAAGAGGGGTGATTCCTCCTTTTGATAGTATGCCCTGGATGGTGATATCCTCAGGAAGTCCTTTAATTATGCTGTTTAATATGTTAAAGGTTAAAAGCACTGCATCTAAAGCGTTGTAATTTCCGCTGCTTAAAAAAGCTAATCCGGAAGATCCGAAATAATTAACCGCTAAAGGTAAAATAGAGTAGGAGGTTCCGCTTTCTGCAGTTTCTGTATCGGGATGGGCAAGGAGCACTGCATCAGTATCATCAAAGACACCCTGCTTACTCATGGTGACTTTAGCACCGCCTAAATATTCTCCTGGACATCCTAAAACTGTAAGACTGCCCTGAAACTTATGAACTATACTTTTAATTGCTACTGCAGACATAAGGGATATACCGCAAAGAAGGTTATGGCCGGTTATATGACCATAACCTTCCACTCCATCATATTCGCAGATAAGACAGATTTTAGGATATCCTTTTCCATATTCAGCTTGAAATGCTGTAGAGATATTTAAAAAGTTTTCCTGTACTTTAAATCCTTTCTCCTTTAGGAATGAAACTATGTTTCTGCAGGCATCATATTCTTTATAACTGATTTCAGGATGATGAAATAAAAAATCTGATAGTTTAAAAACTTCATCGCTGCATAAGTTTATACTATTTATTAACTCCTGCTTCATATAAAAAACCTCCTTAGAATAAATCATTCTTAGTTTAACCCTATACTAGAAATATATTTATTTAATGCTTAATAATAAAAATATATAAGTTTATAAAATATATTGTGGACAAACTTTAATTAAAGATGAAAGTGAATAGAATATAGTATATGGGGCAATAATCAAAGTAATCAGATTTAGAGGGGGTGTAATTCATTAAAGGGTTAATATCCTATTAATGAATAATTAAATGGTTAAAAAGAGCTGTATTATATGCAGAAAATCCGGAAATGATGGTATAATAATAAACGGTAAAAGAATATGCCGAAGCTGCGAAAAAAAGATGATTAGCTCTGAAGCTGGTAATGATTTTTACGAATATTATAAAGAATGTTTAAAAAAAGACATATGCCAATTTACTGTAAAGTTTAGTAATGCTAATTGTGAAGTTTACAACTGATATTACTTTATTTACAATGAGCTTAAAGCAGCATCCGCTGCTTTTCTCATTTATATCTGTTAGAAATAATCTGCATTGTAATGGGGAGGATTGCTTTGAGTAAGATGCCAATAGTACAAGCCTTAAAAAACTATATAGAAAATGAGAAAGCCCCTTTTTCTATGCCTGGCGGAAAGCTGGGAAGAGGCTTCAACGAAGAATTAAAAGAAATATTAATAAAAGGTGATATTACTGAGATAGAGGGATTGGACAATTTACATAACCCTCAGGGAATAATAAAAGAGGCACAGGAACTATTAAGCCTTTACTATAAAAGCTGGAAATCTTATTTTTTAGTAAATGGAAGCTCCAGCGGTAATCTAACCATGATTTTTTCTGCTCTAAGGGAAGGTGATAAGGTTCTTGTGGAAAGGCAGTGCCATAAATCCATATTCAATGGAATTATCCTAAGGAAGCTGAGACCTGTATATGCAGAAAGTTTCTATTCAGAAGAAAATAACATGTCTTTAGGCTGTGAATTAAATACAATAGTAAAGATACTAGATGAACACAAGGATATTAAAGCTGTGATTTTAACTTATCCCAATTACTATGGAGTGTGTTGTAATTTAAAAGGAATTATTGAAGAGTGCAGAAAAAGAAGGGTAAAGGTTCTTATAGACGGTGCTCATGCTGCTCATTTTGGAGCCAGCGGCAGACTGCCAGAAAATCCTGTGAAGCTTGGAGCGGATATGGTGGTTATGAGCGCGCATAAAACCCTTCCCAGCTTAACTCAGGGAGCATATCTTCATATAAATGATAGAGATCTTATACAGGAGGCTGAGAGATACTTATATATGTTTTTAACTACCAGTCCTTCTTACCCTATTATGGCATCTTTGGATTACGCAAGAGGATTTATTATGGAAAAAGGTGAAAGAGTTTATGACATGCTTCTTAATCTTATAGAAAAATATAAAAAGCTTATAAATGAGCTGGGTATTGTTAAATGTATAGATGAAAAGGACTTATTTAACAGTGAATTCAGTTTTGATAATTCCAGATTAATACTTCACCTAACAGATGTTGGTACAAGCGGTTATAAACTGCTAGAATATCTTTTTAATAAGGGAATTCAGTGTGAAATGGCGGATGATAGAAATGTGGTTTTAATTACCTCTCCTTTTAATGATGAAAAGGACTTTCAAAACCTTTATATAGCTTTAAAGCAATGCACCAGGAAAGATATAACCGGAAAAAATATTAAGGTTCCGGGACATACTATACCTAAACTTGCTATACCTCCATACGAAGCCTTAAACAGCAGCCTGGAATGGTGCAGTATTGAAAAAGCTTTAAACAAAATATCAGGAGATAACATAGTTCCCTATCCTCCAGGAATACCTCTTATAATGATGGGAGAGGTTATTGATAAGGAAATAATAGACAAATTAAATTTTTATATAGATAATGAAGTAACCGTATTAGGAGTAGCAAGTAGAAAGATTAGAGTTATATCATAATATTATTTTTGAAATTAAAATATAAAAATGCTATAATTATAGGGCTTAGGAGGTAGGATATGAAAGGAATTTTTATCACTATTGAAGGACCTGACGGAGCAGGTAAAACTTCTATAATAGAAGATTTAAAAAATTATATGATGAGAAGTCAGAGGAGCTACCTTTTTACAAGGGAGCCTGGTGGAATAACGATTTCTGAAAGCATACGTGATATAATTTTAAATACTAAAAATATATCCATGGATCCAAGAACGGAAGCTTTACTTTATGCGGCATCCAGAAGGCAGCATTTAGTGGAAAAGGTCATTCCTGCTTTGAATAATGGAAGGATAGTGATCTGTGATAGATTTATAGACTCATCTTTAGCTTACCAAGGTTATGCCAGAGGCTTAGGTGTAGATGAGGTTATGTCAATAAATAAATTTGCTATTGAAGACAATATGCCTGATTTAACTATATATCTGGATGTTGAGCCTGAGGTAGGACTTGCAAGAATCGCAAAAAATAAGAATCGTGAAATAAATAGATTGGATTTAGAAAAGTTAGAGTTTCACAAAAAGGTAAGAGCGGGCTATAAGACTTTGTTAACCAGATATGGAGACAGGATAAGAGAAGTTGATGCTTCCAAGGATAGAGAAGAAGTATTTAATGAAGTTCTGCAGATTTTAAAGGAATTTCTAAATAGCAGAGGCTTATCATTATAATTTATGTTATTCTATTAAATTTTAAGTAAATTAATAACTAGTGCGTATAAAACTATGATAAAATATAATAAATAAATCTAGTTTAGATTTAATCTCTATATACTATTAGGGAGGTGTATATTATGAAATTGGTTATTGCTATAGTGCAGGACGATGATGCTGCAGATTTACTAGATGTACTAACTGAAAGTGGCTTTAGAGTAACTAAGCTGGCTACCACCGGCGGATTTTTAAAATCAGGAAATACTACACTAATGATAGGTGTTGAAGAAGAAAAGACTGATGATGTGTTAAAGATAATAGAAGATACATGCAAAGTAAGAGAGCAGGTTGTGACATCCCCATCACCTATGGCAGGTTCCACGGGAGTATATATTCCATATCCTGTAGAGGTAGAAGTGGGAGGGGCTACGATATTCGTAGTTAATGTAGATCAATTTATAAGGTTCTAAACTATGATTTTAAGAAATGGGGGGGAGTGTATTGGATAAATTTATAGGTCATAACTTAGTTAGAAGCTGGGTTAAGACTGCAATAGAATCCGGCTCCCTCCCCCATGCCCATTTAATTACTGGTCAGGATGGCATTGGAAAAAGCTATTTGGCTAAGGAGATTGCATGGCAGATATTAGGTCTTCCTGCTGGGAAGAATCATGTAGACATAATAGAGTATAAAACTAATAAAAAGTCATTTGGAGTAGACGAAGTTAGAGATATAATTGAAGAAGTAAATAAAAAGCCTTTTGAAGGGGATAAAAAAGTCATTATTATCTATCATGGAGAAAAACTTACAATACAGGCGCAGAATGCATTTTTAAAGACCATAGAAGAACCTCCAAAAGGTATACATATAATCATAACTACAGAAAGTACGGAACTTTTATTAGATACTATAAAATCCAGATGCCAGATACATAAGCTTTTAAGGCTTTCAAACAAGCAGATAAAAGATTTTCTCCGTATTAAATATCCGGAACTTGATGAAGAAACACTTAATACTGCTGTAGCATTCAGCGACGGCATACCAGGAAGAGCAGAAAAGCTCTTAAAGGATGATGAGTTTAACAGTATAAGGAATACTACATTGAAAATCCTTGAAGATATACTTACAAAGAGAGAAGAGCTTGTTATACAATACGAGCAGGAACTTATAAAATTTAAGAATAAAGAAGAAGATATCTTGAATAGTTTATTATCCTTTATAAGAGATATTATGATATATAAGGATCTTGAGAATAGTAAAATAATCATTAATAGAGATAAGTTTAATGATATTAGAAAACTTTCCAGTATGTTTTCTTATTCCAAGCTCTATGAACTTATAGAAATAATAAATAAATCTAGAGAGGCACTCTTCAGTAATGTCAGTTCAGCAATGGCTTATGATATAATGCTGCTTAATATGTTGGAGGTTTAGTATGATAACAGTTGTAGGAGTTAGATTCAAAAAGGCTGGCAAAATATATTATTTTGCACCAGCTGATTTAAATGTACATCAGGGAGACTACGTGATTGTAGAGACAGCAAGAGGTATAGAATTTGGAGAGTGTGTTATTGGACCTAAAGAGATAACTGAAAAGGAAATAGTATCGCCTCTTAAAAATGTTCTTAGAGTTGCTGGTGAGGAAGACACAGAAAAGCATCAAGAAAATCAGAGGAAAGAAAAAGAAGCCTTTGAAATATGTTTGAATAAGATTTCTGAACATGGTCTTACCATGAAGCTTATAGATGTAGAATATACCTTTGACAATAACAAGGTTATATTTTATTTTACCGCAGAAGGAAGAGTTGATTTTAGAGAGTTAGTTAAAGATCTTGCCACTATATTTAAAACTAGGATTGAACTTAGACAGATAGGTGTAAGAGATGAGGCGAAAATGATCGGCGGATTGGGGCCTTGCGGAAGACCATTGTGTTGCTCCAGTTTTTTAGGAGATTTTGCTTCAGTTTCAATTAAAATGGCAAAGGAACAGAACTTGTCTTTGAATCCAACAAAGATTTCAGGAATATGTGGCAGATTGATGTGCTGTTTAAATTATGAGCAAAGCACATATGAAGATATCAGGAAGAGGCTGCCTAAGGTGGGCTCTGTAGTAAGGACTCCTGAAGGAGAAGGTGAAGTAATAGCCAACAATACCGTTAAAGAAACAGTTAAAGTAAAGATAAAGAACTCTCAGGATGAAGATTCCGTAATAGTTGTTAATATAAGTGATATTAAATTATTATCAGGAGATTATGAAGATAATATTTGTGAAGAAGACATAAAGATCGAAGTTAATAGTGAAGATAAAGTAATAATTGATGAGTTGTTTAAGGATTAGCCTGGGGGAGGAAGAGTATGAAATCTTTATTAAAGGTCAGAAATATTAAAACCTATGAAGATGTTATAAAGATAAAAGAGGCTATTGCTGAGCATGAAGGTGTAGTTGCATGCGAAATTAATAAGGAAAAAGGGGAAATAAGCATAGTTTACGATAATTACTTCGTATCTGAAGATGAGTTTATAGGGTCTGTGGAGGAGCTTGGATATACAGTGCTATAAATTTAACAATTAGATGTATAAAATATCTTTCAAAATGTATAAAAACGTGTTAAAATGTATTTGTGTCTTGGGACATCCATATATCTAGGAGGTGTTTTGTATGTCATTCAAAATTACAGATGCTTGCATAAGCTGTGGAGCTTGCGCTCCAGAGTGCCCTGTTAACGCTATAACTGAAGGGGATACTCAATATGAAATAGATCCAAATACTTGCATCGATTGCGGAAACTGTGCTAACGTTTGCCCAGTTGGAGCTCCTGTTCAGGACTAATCGATAAGCTTCGCCAGAGAGGTGAAACTAATAGAGGCATCTTAAAACATATGCAGTGAAATAATATGTTTTAAGACAGCCGTATATAGTAAAAGCCAGGAATACT
>NZ_CCXI01000004.1 GCF_000820705.1 Clostridium polynesiense
ACTATATACGGCTTTTCAGTATGTGAAACATATAAATAATTTGACATATAAATAAATGGACAATAGAAAGCATTTAAAATTCTACAATAATTATTGACATATGTTCAAAACTGGAGTTATTATAAATATAAAGAACATATGTCAATAACTTAGGGGGTGAAAATATGCCGAGACCAAGAAAATGGAGAAGGGTATGCTGTCTCCCTGATAACACGGATTTTGGTCCTTTAAATAGTAATGGGGAGAATAAAGACTTCATTATTATGACTGTAGATGAATATGAAACAATACGTCTTATTGATTTAGAGGGATTAACTCAAGAAGAGTGTTCTATACAAATGAATATAGCCCGTACCACAGTACAGAGAATTTATAATGAAGCAAGGATTAAGCTGGCGGATTCTTTAGTAAATGGAAGGATTTTAAAAATTGAAGGGGGAGATTATGAGCTCTGCCATGGTGCTGGAAAATACTGTGGAAGAGGACGGTGCTGCAGGGGCAGAAGGGAAGACCGATCAGGTAAAGAGGGATAGCTTAAATATGAGATATTTAAAAGAACCAGTGGATTGAAAGGAGGACTTATTATGAAAATTGCAATTCCTGTGGATGAAAATAAAAGTGAAGTGTTTCCATCATTAGGACGCACACCTTGCTTTATTATATTTGATAATGAGACCGGCAAGAAGGTGTTTTTAAATAATAGTGCAGTCTCAGGTCAGGGAGGTGCAGGAGTTAAAGCAGCACAACTCATAGTGGATGAAGGAGTAAATGTTGTGTTAACTGAGAGATGCGGTGAAAATGCAGCTGAGGTTTTAAAGGCTGGGGATATTAGAATTTATAAAATTAATAATTACTCTATTGATGATAATATCCAAAGTTTTTTAAAGGGGGAGTTAAAGCCTTTGGGAGAAATCCATAAAGGCGTTCATCATGGAGGCAGTATCCTATGAAGATTGCAGTGCTCAGCGGTAAAGGCGGCACAGGAAAAACCTTTGTATCGGTAAACCTTGCTGCTGCATCAAAATCTTCACTTTACGTAGATTGTGATGTGGAGGAGCCTAATGGATATTTATTTTTTAAGCCTGAAAATGTAGATAAAAGACCTATAGAAGTAAAAATACCTTACTTTAACGAAGAATTATGCAGCGGCTGCAGAAAATGCGTGGATTTTTGTAAATTTAATGCCCTTGCTTATATAGGTAACAGGGTTAAAGTGTTTGATAGGTTATGCCATTCCTGCGGCGGCTGCTCTCTCCTCTGCGAGAGAAAAGCCATTTTTGAAAAGGATAAGATCATAGGTTTTATAGAACTTGGAGCATCAGAAAATGTGCAGGTAGCTACAGGTATTTTGAATACCGGTGAAAGCACTGGGGTTCCTATCATTAAAAAACTGTTGGAGATTATTAAGGAAAGGGATAAAAATACTTTTATTGATTGTCCTCCGGGGAGTGCATGTACAGTCATGGAAAGTATTAAAGAGTCTGATTACTGTATACTGGTGGCAGAACCTACCCTTTTTGGAAGGCACAATTTAAAAATGGTTTATGAGTTAGTAAAATTATTTAATAAACCCCATGGAGCAATATTAAATAAATATATGGATGGGGATAACCCATCAGAGGAATTCTGTTTAGAAAATCATATTAAAATTCTAGGTAAAGTTCCTTTTGATAAGAATCTTGCAAGAATAAACTCTAAAGGAATAATTGCTGTAAGAGAATATGAGGTTTATAGGAATTTATTTAAAAAGATTCTGGCAGATTTGGAAGAGGAGGTTAGGTATGAAACAGCTATTAATTCTAAGTGGTAAGGGCGGAACAGGAAAAACTACAATAAGCAGTTCTTTTATAAAGCTGTCTGAAACTGAAACTTTTGCCGATTGTGATGTAGATGCTCCTAACCTGCATCTTCTCGTAAGACCTGAAGCCGAAGAGGAAAGTACTGCTTACCTGGGAATGCCTCAGGCAAATATAAATACTGATACATGCATAGGCTGCGGTTTATGTATGGAAAACTGCAGGTTTGATGCTATAAGCAACGAGGGGGAGTATAAAGTAAAGCCCTTTTCCTGCGAAGGCTGCGGAGTATGTGAAATGCTGTGCCCTGCTGGTGCCATTTCCTTAAAGCCTGCAACTGCAGGAGAGCTTATCCTTTATAAGGATCATAGAGTATTTTCTACTGCCAAACTTAAGATGGGCAGCGGCAATTCAGGAAAGCTGGTAACTGAGGTTAAAAAGCAGATGAAGGACTCTGCAGGAGATGTTTTATACTCTATCATTGATGGATCTCCTGGAATAGGATGTCCTGTTATAGCTTCTCTAACAGGAGTAGATTTAGTGTTGATAGTGGCAGAACCCTCTGTTTCCGGTATCAGCGATATGAAGAGAATCCTTGCTGCAGCAGGTCAACTTGGAGTTAAGGCAGCGGTATGTGTTAATAAATACGACATCAATAATAAAAAATACCGAGATAATAGAAGAATTATGCAGGGAAAAAGCCATCCCTTTTACCGGAAGAATCCCCTATGATCAGGAAGTTGTTAAGGCGGTAAATAGGGGCAAAAGCATAGTTGATTTAGATTGTATTTCCGGATCTGCCGTTAAGGAAATTTTTAAAAAAACCATTTCTATTTTATTAGAGGGAAAAATAAAAATTAATTTATAATTGGAGGATGATAATATGAAAATAGCAGTTGCAAGTGAGGGGAAAATGGTAGCACAACATTTTGGTCATTGTGAGAACTTTAATATTTATACCATTGACAACAATGAAGTGACAGAAGTTCAATCTGTTGCAAATCCAGGACATAAACCAGGATATCTTCCAAACTTTTTAAATGATTTGGGAGTAAAGGTTATAATATCAGGGGGGATAGGCTCCGGAGCTATTGATATATTTAATGAAAAAGGAATTAAGGTGGTATCAGGAGCTGATGGAGAAGCAGAGGCAGCTGTAATGAAATATCTACAGGGAGAACTCATCTCTAAGGGAAGCGCGTGCAATGCACATATGCATCATGACAGTTGCGGTGAGTAGGCACAGATTTCCAAATGACATAGGGTTTAGTCTATATAGGTGAAACAATTTAATATATAGGTGTATATTTTAAATAAACCTGGGAGATTCTATGAAAGGATAATTCTTCTTTATGAGAGAAGGGATTATATGAAGGTTAAAACTATAAGGACGCTGCCAGGTATCAATATTAAAGAAAGAGAAAAGCTTATTTATATAGCTTGTATGGATTCTGAAAAAGAGTGCCTTACACTGATTGAAAAATATATAAGGATTTCTAAATTCTTGGGATTTTACGAAGTACTTGTGGATTTCGGACATGAAGATAGGGAGTATCATATATGGCTAACCTATACTATAGAAGAAGCAGCTTTAAAGGTGCTACAGTCCCTCCTCCAGGGAATTAATGAGAAATACATTATTGATGATGTAAAAAGTATTCTGGAAAAACTATGGTATAGAGATATATTGGATTTTGCAGAAGAAAGCGGTATTCCAAGCATTATTTTAGAGAACAATTCAATACAGCTAGGCTATGGAGTTAACTCCACTACTTTAAGTGAAGATAAGTTTTTAAAGGAATACAAGGGGAATTTATCTACACTTAAAAAGAGTATTACCCTTAACAATAATGGAAATATACCTATAATATCCGTTACCGGAACGAATGGAAAAACCACTACCGTAAGGCTGATATTTAAAGTCCTGCAAAAACTAGGATATAAAGCAGGGCTAGCTTCTACAGGAGGAATATTCATTCATGAGAGAAACATTAAAAATGGAGATACTACAGGATTTTATAGTGCCAGAGAGGTATTAAAACATCCTGAAGTAGAGGCGGCGGTGCTGGAAACTGCAAGAGGAGGTATATTAAAAAAGGGATTAGGATATAAAAATTCTTCAGCAGCGGTTATTACCTCCCTTTCAGAAGATCATATAGGAATGTATGGTATAAATGATTTATATTCACTGGCAAAAGTAAAAACAACTATTTTAAAAGCTCTGTCACCAAGTGGAAAAATAATTATACTGGCTATTCCAATCTTATATGATATGGTAGATAGCAAAGAAAATTTGTGTTTATTTCATATTAAAAAGAATGAAATCATAAAAGAGCATATCTCCAGTGGAGGAGAAGCTCTTTATATTGAAGATAATAGTCTGATTTATTTTATTAAGGGGAGTTTTTTAAACTTAGGGGATATAAGGACTGTTGAATTTACTCATAAAGGAATATCTTCCGGTAATATAAAGAATATTATGGCTGCCATTGGAGCGGTTTCAGCTATTCACCATAATATTTCAGATATATTCAATGCTTTAAAAGATATTCCCTGCAACTTATATTCCAATCCTGGAAGACAAAATATTTTTCATTTAGGGAAATTTAAGCTTATTTTGGATTATGGACATAACAGTGAAGCTTTTAAAGAGGTATATTCCATTGCCCAGGGACTTAACCCTGAATTTATTACAGGGATAATTGCTGCTCCGGGAGATAGACAGGATAGATATATTATTGAACTTGGCAGTATTTCAGCTGAATACTGCAGCAAAATATTCATAAGAGAGCAGGTAGATTTAAGAGGAAGAGTCCATGGTGAGTGTGCTGAGCTGATAAAGAGGGGAGTTATTGAGAAAGGCTTTCCTGCTCATAGACTAAAGGTTATCTTTGATGAAAGAGAAGCCTTAAGGGAAGCTATGGAAAGTTCTGTAATCAATGAAGTCATAGTGCTATTCACCCAATGTATTAATGAAATTATTCCAGTTGTTAATAAATATATTGAGGAAAATACAAAAGAATCTATTATAATAATTTAAAAGCAGCGGAGAATAAATAGTTTCTCTGCTGCTTTTACCCTTCATAATTAAATGAATTTTTATCAGGCTTAAGGAGTATCACTTTATTAATAGAGTTGATTGTGCTTGGAAGAAAGTAGATACTATTATCTATTTTTTCAACATTTTTCATATTGATTATAAATTCTTCAGGCCCGTCAAGGAGCATACTGTTAGAAATTGTATTATAATGCATTGGAAAAACTAATCTGCTTTTTATTAATCTGCATAATTTATAAGCATCTTTACCGGTGAGTGTAAAGTGTCCGCCAACAGGAATAAATAGTACGTCTATATTTCCTAATTTATTTAAATAGTCAGAATCTAATTGATGACCTAAATCCCCTAAATGACACAGTCTGAGGTTATCTAATTCGTAGATAAAAATTGTATTGGGCCCCCTTTTTCCACCTTTGGAGCTATCGTGATAACTGGGAAATCCATGAATCCTTGCAAAGCCTAAATCGTAGTAACCGTATTTATCTATTATTATAGAATTGTCTTTATAGTTTTCTATATTGTTGTGGTCAAAATGCTGGTGGCTTACGGTGACTGTATTAACAGCGTTTTTGTAAGGAGTATATCCTACAGTATGATGAAAGGGATCGGTAAGTATCCTTCTTCCTGAGGAATCCTCTATAACAAAACAGGAATGTCCTATCCATTGTATCTTCATATTTCATCATCTCCCTTTGATATTATAACCATAATATAATTTAATAAACTTTTGAATTGGTAATTTAAGAATAGTGAAGAAAAATTGAAAGATTGGGAGATTTTATGAGATAAATTATTCTGTTTAAAATAAATTATTAAATATTTAATAATTTATTTATTGCCTGGAAAGAATATAAATATTATTATAGTATTAAGGTCAAAGAAGGTCAAAGTAAGATAAAGTAAAACAGGGTGATTTTATGGCAAGACTATCAGATATAATTGAGGAATTTATTAAAAGAATGCTGAAGGAAGGAGACGAAGAACTTCAGATACAAAGAAATGAATTAGCTGATTATTTCAGCTGTGCTCCTTCGCAGATTAACTATGTGCTTACCACCCGCTTCACATATGATAAAGGATACATCATTGAAAGCAGAAGAGGAGGCGGCGGGTATATAGTAATAAGAAAGGTAAATTTCCCGAATTCCAAAACCAGAGCACAAAAAATCATGGAATGGATTGGAAACGGAATAACTTACCACAATTCCCTTGCTGTGCTAGAGAGCTTGTTTGACTCTGAATTAATTACTCACAGGGAATTAGAGATTATTAAGCTCACCTTAAATGAAAGAACCTTAGGTGAAGTAGATAATAAAAATAAATTAAGGGCTGATATACTAAAAGCTATATTATCTGTAATTTTAAGCTAATAGAGGGAGTGAATATTATGTTATGTGAGAAATGCCATAAAAACCAAGCTACTGTTCATATAGTTAAAGTGATTAACGGTGATAAAAAAGAGATAAATATATGTCAGAACTGTGCTCAGGAAAGTGAAGATTTAAAATTTTCTCAGGATTTAATATCACCTTTCTCCTTTCAAAACATATTAAGTGGCTTTATGGATTATATGGATAAAACTTCTGAAAATAATTCACATACTGAAACAAGATGCCCTAAATGCGGTATGAGTGCTGCGGAATTCAAAAGGCTTGGGCTTTTAGGATGCCATCAGTGTTATAAAACTTTCAGTTCTACTGTTGATCCAATTGTAAGAAGAGTTCAGGGAAAGCTGGAACACAGAGGAAAAGTGCCTGATAAGGCAGGTAAGGATATACTTGAAAAAAAGAGACTTGTTAAGCTTAAGGAAGAACTGCAGCAGGCAATTTTAGCAGAAGAATATGAAAAAGCTGCAGTAATTAGAGATGAAATTAAAAATATACAAAATAGCCAGGATTAGGGGGGAGAGCTATGAAGAATTGGATGTATGAAGGAACTTCTAAAGTAGAACCAGTTATAAGCAGCAGAATTAGGATAGCTAGAAATTTAAAGAACTATGCATTTCCCCATCATTTAACTGACGAGGAAGGAGTAAAGCTCATTGAAGAAATCGAAAAAGCTTTTTACACTTCCACACATATGAAGGAAAATTTTAAAACCATAAGACTTTGGGAAAAAAGTTCTAACGAGCTAAAAAGCTACTTAGAAAAGCATCTTATCAGCTCTAATTTATTAAAAACCCCTAATAAATCAGCTTTTATAATAAATAGAGAAGAAACTATAAGTTTGATGATAAATGAAGAAGACCATATAAGGCTTCAGTGTATCACCGGTGGCTTTAACTTAAGAGAAGCCTATGAAATAGCAGATAAGTTAGACAGTATGATTGAGGAATCTTTGGAATTCGCTTTCGATGAGAGCCTGGGTTATTTAACTGCATGCCCAACAAATTTGGGAACAGGTGTAAGAGCCTCAGTGATGATTCATCTTCCTTCTCTTACCATAAATCAAGGTATAACACAGGTTTTAAAGGCACTAACTCAAGTAGGTATGACTTTAAGAGGTCTTTATGGAGAAGGTTCCAATGCTGAAGGAAATATATATCAGATATCCAATCAGGTAACGCTGGGAATGAGTGAAAAAGAAATAATAGACAACATTGAAGCGGCTGTACTTCAGATACTTCAGCAGGAATACAAATCCAGAGAATTGGTTATGACTAATTATAAATATGAAATTGAGGATAAAATATTCAGGTCTCTTGCTGTACTTCAGAGTGCCAGGGTATTAACCTCGAAGGAATGTCTGGATTTGCTGTCTAATGTCAGACTAGGATTAGAAACTTCCTTAATAGAAGGTATTGACAGTGCTGTTTTAAATGGATTGCTGGTTAATACACAGCCGGCAACTCTTCAAAATAATATAGACAGAATTCTTTCCGAAAGAGAAAGAGATATAGAAAGAGCAAAATATGTAAGAGAAACATTAAGCAACTTAATGTAAATTGTTAATGGAGGTAAAGTGATATGATGTTTGAAAGATTTACCGAACGAGCTCAAAAAGTAGTTATGTATGCACAAGAAGAAGCACAATATTTTAAGCATGGATATATAGGAACAGAGCATATATTATTAGGTATTTTAAGAGTAGACGGAATAAGCAAAGAGCTCTTGAATTCTATGAATATCAATGAAGATTCAGTTAGAAAGCTTGTAGAAGAATATGTAGGATTTGGAGACATAGAGATGTTTAAAAATGAAATAGCTCTAACTCCAAGAACTAAAAGACTTCTGGATCTGAGCCTTCTAGAGGCCAGAAATCTAGGGCATAATTATATAAGCACAGAGCATATGCTGTTGGCTCTAATAAGAGAGCAGGAAGGTGTTGCCTATACAATTCTTGCAAATCTCAGCGTAAATATTGAAAAATTAAGGAGTGAACTAATTAAAAGTATGAGTGGACAAAGTTCCTCCGGTAATCCAGGAAGCACACCTTCAGCTAAAAGAAAAGATAATAATACTCCTACCTTAAACCAGTTTGGCAGAGATCTTACGGATATGGCCAAGGAAGGGAAATTAGATCCTGTAATAGGCAGAGATGATGAAACTCAAAGGGTTTTAGAGATATTAAGCAGAAGAATCAAGAACAACCCTTGCCTGATCGGTGATCCCGGAGTAGGAAAAACAGCTATAGCAGAAGGTTTAGCTCAAAAAATAGTAGAAGGAAATATGCCGGAGATATTAAAAGATAAGAGAGTTGTAACCCTTGACCTATCATCTATGATTGCAGGAGCAAAATATAGAGGAGAATTTGAAGAAAGACTTAAAAAGGTCATGGAGGAAATAAAACAAGCAGGTAATGTAATATTATTTATAGATGAAATTCATACTATTATCGGAGCTGGGGGTGCAGAAGGAGCTATTGATGCATCCAACATACTAAAGCCTGCTTTAGCAAGAGGAGAAATTCAATGCATAGGTGCAACTACTATAGATGAATATCGAAAGCATATAGAAAAGGATTCAGCTTTAGAAAGAAGATTCCAGCCGGTAAATGTAGGTGAACCTACTAAAGAAGAAGCTCTTGAAATATTAAAGGGTTTAAGAGATAAATATGAGGCTCATCATAGGGTTAAAATAACTGATGAAGCTCTACAGGCAGCAGTTAATTTTTCAGATAGATATATAACAGACAGATACCTTCCTGATAAAGCCATAGACTTAATTGATGAAGCTGGTGCTAAGGTTAGAATACAAAATCTAACTACGCCACCTGACTTAAAAAAGCTGGAAGGTGAAATAGAAAAGACTACAAAAGAAAAAGAAGATGCCATAAGCGTTCAGGATTTTGAAAAGGCTGCGTCTTTAAGAGATAAGGAAAAAGAGCTTAAAGAAAAGCTTGAAGGTTTAAAGAAAAACTGGACTGCACAGAACAACTTTGAAACTGAAGTGGTTGGAGAGGAACAAATAGCAGCAGTAGTGGCAAAATGGACTAATGTTCCCGTTGAGAAGCTTACAGAAAGTGAATCTGAAAGATTATTAAAATTAGAAGAAATACTTCATAAAAGGGTTGTTGGTCAGGAAGAAGCGGTTAAATCTGTTGCTCAGGCAGTGAGAAGAGCAAGAGTAGGACTTAAAGATCCTAATAGACCTATAGGTTCCTTTATATTCTTAGGTCCCACTGGAGTAGGTAAAACAGAACTCTCTAAAGCCTTGGCAGAAGCTATGTTTGGAGATGAAAATAATATTATAAGAGTAGATATGTCAGAGTATATGGAAAAACATACAGTATCCAGACTTATAGGATCTCCTCCAGGATATGTGGGTTATGATGAAGGAGGCCAGCTTACCGATAAAGTAAGAACTAAGCCTTACTCAGTAGTTCTATTTGACGAGATAGAAAAAGCCCATCCTGATGTATTTAATGTTCTTCTTCAAATCCTTGAAGACGGAAGACTTACAGATGGAAAAGGCAAAACGGTAAGCTTTAAAAATACAATAATAATAATGACCTCCAACGTAGGTGCACATACTATAAGAAAACAGAGAACTTTAGGATTTGCTCCAGTTAATTCTGAGATCAACAATGAATATGATAAAATGAAGGATAATGTTCTTGAAGAACTTAGAAAGACCTTTAGACCGGAATTTTTAAACAGAATAGATGACATAATAGTATTCCACCAGCTGGAAGAAAAAGATCTGCAGCATATAGTAAAATTAATGCTTAATTCAGTAGCTGAAAGATTGAAGGAACAGGATATATTTATTTCCTTTGATGAGAAGAGTGAACTTTACCTTGCAAAACAAGGCTTTGATGTAACATATGGAGCAAGGCCTTTAAGAAGGATGATAACAAAAACAGTTGAAGACAAACTTAGTGAAGAAATGCTTAAAGGTAATATAAAGCATGGTGACAAAGTACAGGTAACTGAAGAAGAAGGTAAGCTCAAATTTCAACATGAAACTGCAGAATAATAAAATGTGGGCTGACATTGACAATAATGTCAGCCCTTTTATATAATAATTAATAATCATTATTAATTAAAAAAACCTCTTGATTTTTTAGAAAGAATAGTATATTATAATAAACAAAGATACCCCTTGGGGGTAATCAGATTGATGTTCAGGATAAAATAATTATAAGGTTTGTTATTTAAAGTAAGGAGATAATGATATGGATAAAAAAATTAAAGAGTTGGATTTAATGATAATAGGAGCTGGTCCTGCAGGACTTACTTCTGCAATCTATGCCGCAAGAGCAAAGCTAAACACTTTACTATTAGAAAATGAAATAGTAGGAGGACAGGTAAGAAGCAGCTATACTATAGAAAATTATCCAGGATTTAAGTTTATCGAAGGAGGAGCTTTATCAGATTTAATGCAGGAGCAGGCTCTTGCTTTAGGAGCAAACATCGAAGAATTTGATTTAGTTGAAAAAGTTTATTTAAGCGACGAAGACAAAGAGGTTATAACCGGAAGCTACGTATATAAGCCAAAGACTTTAATAATAGCTACAGGTGCAACTCCAAGAAAACTTCCAATACCTAGTGAAGCTAAATTCTCAGGAAAGGGAGTACATTACTGTGCAGTATGTGATGGTGCAGTTTATGAAGGAAAGGTTATTGGAGTAGTTGGCGGAGGAAACTCTGCTCTGGAAGAAGCTTTATTCCTTACAAAGTTTGCATCCAAGGTTATTATGATAAGAAGATATGATTATTTCAAAGGAGAAAAAGCTACATTACAGGAAGTTATAAATCATCCTAAAATTGAAATAATGTATAATTACGATTTAGTAGATGTTAATGGAGATGGATTTGTACAGTCTGCTACCGTTGCCAATACAAAAACAGGAGAACAGAAGGAGATAGCTTTAGATGCAGTGTTCGGTTATATAGGTACAGAGCCAAAAACCGAGCTGTTTAAAGAATATGTAAATTTAACTACACAAGGCTACATTCCTACAGATGAAAATATGCAGACTAATATTAAAGGTGTATATGCTGCAGGAGATGTAAGAGAAAAATCATACAGACAAATTACTACAGCTGTAGCTGACGGTACCATAGCAGCTTTAGCAGCTGAAAAATGCATTGTTGAAAAGGGGAGAAGAGTATGATAAAAGTTTATTCAACAACTTGGTGTCCATGGTGTGTTAAGGTGAAAAAATATTTAGAATCTAAAGGCTATGAATATGAAGAGATAAATGTAGCAGATGAAAAAGAAGCTAGAGATGAGGTCCTTAATATTTCAGGACAGAGATCCGTTCCTGTGGTAGATATAAACGGTACTGTTATAGTGGGATTTGACAGAGAGGCTATTGACAACGCATTAAAATAGAAAGAATAAATATATTTGTAAAGTCAGATATTTATACTAAGGAGGCACAAGATGTTTAATGAACTGTGTTGTGAAGATAAAACCTACAGAAATCTTGTGGGTGGAAAATGGATGGATAGTAAGACGAATAAGTTTATAGAAATCCATTCCCCTATAGATGGAAGTCTTGTAGGGAAGGTTCCTTCCATGAGCAGAGAAGAAGTTGATGAGGTAATTAAAAATTCAAAGGAAGCTCAAAAGACATGGAGAGATGTTCCTGTTAATAAAAGAGCTGAGATATTATATAAAGCAGCAGATATTTTAGATGAAAGAGCAGAAGAAATTGGTGCTGTCATGGCATTAGAAATAGCTAAGGACATAAAGAGTGCTGTATCTGAAGTTACAAGAACCGCAGATTATATAAGATTTACAGCAGACGCTGCAAAAGCTATGGAAGGAGAAGCAATTCCAGGAGATAGTTTCCCGGGATTTAAGAGGAGTAAGATTTCATATGTAAATCGAGTACCTTTAGGTGTAGTATTAGCCATATCCCCCTTTAACTATCCTGTAAATCTGTCCGCTTCTAAAGTGGCTCCTGCAGTAGTAGGAGGAAACTCAGTATTGTTGAAGCCGCCTACACAGGGCAGCATTTCAGCTCTCTTCCTGGCACAGGTATTTAAAGCTGCCGGGTTACCTGATGGAGTATTAAACACAGTTACAGGTAAAGGAAGCGAAATAGGCGACTATATAGTTAAGCATACTGATATAGATTTTATTAATTTCACAGGAAGCACCAGCGTAGGTTACCACATTTCAGAAATAACAGCTATGAAGCCTCAGCTTCTTGAACTAGGCGGTAAGGATGCTGCTATAGTCCTGGAAGATGCCGATTTAGAGCATGCAGCAGACAATATTGTTTCAGGAGCATTTTCTTATTCGGGACAGAGGTGTACAGCGGTTAAAAGGATATTAGTGGTAGACTCTGTAGCAGATAAGCTTGTAGAGCTGTTAAAGGACAGAATTGTTAAGCTTAAGTCAGGGGATCCTAGAGAAGAGGGTACAGTTATAGTACCTTTAATTGATAATAAAGCAGCTGATTTTGTAATGGAATTAGTTGAAGATGCTCTTTCAAAAGGAGCAAAAAGGGTTATTGGAGAAAAGAGAAAAGATAACTTTGTAGAAGCCATGCTCTTTGATAATGTAACTCTGGATATGAGAATAGCATGGGAGGAACCCTTTGGTCCTATACTTCCTGTTATTAGAATTAAAAATATAGATGAAGCTATAGATATAGCCAACAGATCAGAATACGGCCTTCAATCCTCAGTATTTACTAAGGATATAGATAAAGCCTTTTACATTGCAGATAAATTAGAGGTTGGTACTGTTCAGGTGAACAATAAAACCGAAAGAGGTCCAGACCATTTTCCATTCTTAGGAGTTAAATCCTCCGGTATGGGTACTCAGGGAATAAGATACTCTATTGAAGCAATGACCAGGCCAAAGGCTGTAGTATTGAATCTTAATAAATAGCATTTTAACTTTTATTTGATATAGATGCTCACATTCCAAACCTCCAAAGAGGATTAGCAAATGCTAATCCTCTTTATTATTAAAACCCTATAAAAGAATTTTTTTGAAGAATTTTTTAAGTGTGTTTTAGATATTCTAAAGGAAGCATGCAAAAGTAAAAGCTCTGTAAAAAAAGCATTTTTACAGAGCTTTATTAATTATTACTTATAGTTTTAGTATCTTAATTATAAACCTAAAGCTTCATCAATAGCCGGTTTATTGAATCCAACTATAATACTTCCGTTAATATCAACTACAGGAACACCCATCTGCTTTGATTTATCAAACATTTCTTTTCTCGCAGCAGTGTCCTCCTGAACATTTAACTCTTCGTAGCTTACACCATTTGTTTTAAGGTAGTTCTTAACCTTAACGCACCATGGGCATGAATTTGTTGTATATACTTTTATCATAATTGACAACTCCTTTTGTATTAATATTAAAGTCCTCATTAATTACATTAAATGATTTTATACTATACTTATATTATACCTCATCGGGGTATATTTTCAAGAGGGTATAGAAGTTTATTTTAGTTTTTATTTTATTTTATTTTACTTGAAACTTAAATGAACTACCATAAAATGTAACCACCCCAGGGGTGACTCCATAAAATGGGAGCACCCCTGGGGTGGTTACATTTTTTTACAGAGCCATTATTTGATGATTTATTAACAATTTTGTAGAAATTAAGTTATAATAAATATGTGGTCATGATAATTTCAAGCAGATTATAGGAAAGGATGTAGATAATATGGAGGCAGAAAATTACTTGTCCATGGATCCTAATATACTTCTAAGTATAATAAATATGAAATTGAGAGATGAATACAGCTCTTTGGAGAGATTATGCGAAGACATGAATATACCAGCTCAAAAGCTTGAAGAAAAACTTGAAGCATTAGGGTATAAATATAATAAAGATATAAATCAATTTAGATAAAAAGATAAGACTCATGAAAAAGGTAAAAATCAGAGAAGCGAAAAAAACAGATTTTCAGGATATTGCAGATTTGAGCAAGCAGCTGGGATATGAGGTTTCAGTAGATGACGTGAACTACAGGTATAATTGTATAAATAGTAACCCTGATTCTACTCTGCTGGTAGCGGAAAATGAGAACAGGGTAGTGGCGTGGATCCAGGGAGATATAGAAAATAAAAGCGATAAATATAAATTTGGATTAGTATCAGGGTTGGTAGTAGATAAAGACCACAGACAGAGAGGAATAGGTACGGAGCTTTTAACTGTAGTAGAAGATTGGTGCTTTAGGAAAGGATGCTTAGGAGTAAGAATTAACTCCGGAAGCAGGAGAAAAGAAGCGCATAAATTATATGAAAAGCTCGGCTATATAAATAAGAAAACGTATAACTCCTTCTATAAGGAATTAAATGATAACATTAACTCAAAAAACTAATTTAAAGGGTAAATTTTAGCTTTAATGATGAAGGGTTTTACTAGAGGTGTACATAATGAGAGGGGTTAAGCCAAAAAATATTATAAGAAACATAAAAGGGATTAGAAAAAACTATAGCAAAAATGCTTTGCTTTATCTTCTTTCTATACTTTTTTTCTACGTTTCTCTAGGAGCCTTCAGCATGCTCCAGGGGATATATTTAAAGGAATTAGGGATAGAAGATAGTCTATTAGGGATGATTTTGAGCTTTAAAACTGCTGCTATGGCACTGGCATCAATACCCTGTGCTATTATTGCTGACAGGATTGGTAAAAAGAAGGCTATAATTATCTCAATGCTTTTTGTTCCTATATGTACGATTTTTCAGGGTATAAGTACTAATATAGTAGTGTTATTACTTTTATCTGTATTTCAAGGGGTTATGAATTCATTTTTAGTGGTAAGTGAAGGGCCTTTTTTTATGGAAAATTCCAATAATAAAAATAGAATTCAGCTTTTCAGCTACTCCTTTGCGGTAAACGTGTTTTCTACCATGGTTGGTTATACATTATTCGGATCCGTGTCTGAGAGTATGATTCCTATGTTTGGAGACATATTATCTTTAAGATACAGCATGGTAGCAGCAGGAATAATTGGACTAGCTGCATGCCTATCAGCATTGTTTATAAAAGAAAAAACATAGATAAGTCCACATCTCAAAGCAATTACATAGAAAATACAAAGAAATTACTAAAAAACAGATATGCTTCAAGATTTTTAATGTATAACGCTATAATAGGCTTTGGAGCAGGACTGGTGGTGCCATATTTTAATGTGTACTTAAAGTATAAAGTAAATGCCGGTACAGACACCATTGGGGTAATTATGGCCTTTGCTCAGGCTGCTATGGGATTCGGAGGACTTGTAACACCTTTTATGGCTAAAAAGCTTGGAAGGGTAAAAACTATAAATATCTGTCAGATTCTCTCCATTCCATTTCTTCTCTTAATAGCACTTCCACCTAATATTTACATAGTATCAGCTGCACTGTTTGTAAGGAATGGATTAATGAATATGGCAGGACCGGTTGTTAGTACTCTGACTATGGAACTTATAGATTCAAGTCAAAGATCAACCTTTGCAAGCATCAATAATATAGCGAACAATTTAAGCAGAGCTATAAGCACTATGCTGGGTGGATTTATAATGGCAAATGTTCCTTATGGATATGAGGTGCCTTATTTTTTAACTGCAATGCTTTATTTAGCTGCTACATTATTATTTCATAAAACCTTTGCTGGATATGAAGTGCAGTTTGCAGGAAGTAAAAGAGTAAGGAGCATTTTCTGAAATATATAAAAACATATTTTTACTGGATTATAAAAAAACAAGCTATTTACTGAGTTTTATCCTTTTGTTTAGGAACACCGGTAAATAGCTTCTGTATTTATAATTATGTTTATATTATTTAACAACTTATAATATTCGTATATATTTTAATAATTTATAATATGTGTATATCTTTTAAAAATTCATCTATCCTGCTCTCATATTCCTCTTTGTTATTATTATAAGAGTCAGCGTGAGCAGAGCAGGGGGCTATATACTTATATTTAATTCCTTTCTTCTCTTCATACATGTCTACACACATTTTGGTAGGGACATAGTCATCGCTGTCGCCATGAATAAAGAGTATGGGAAGATCCAGATCTTTTAAAAGCTTTATAGGGGAAACATCCTTAAAAGACCAGCCGGTTCTGACCTTAGTAATATAACTGGCCAGTTTTACAAATAGGCTACTTTTTATATGATAATCCTTTAAAAGCCTATAGGTGAATAATTCAGTGGCATCTGAATAACCGCAGTCTTCAATACAAAATTTAATTCTTGGATCTATGGCTGAATATTGAAGAACTGTGGCAGCCCCCATAGACTCTCCATGAACACCTATTACAGCATCCTTTCCTAATTGATCAAAGAGCCAATCAGCACAAGCTTTTAAATCGTATTTTTCATAATAACCGAAAGAAGTATTTGTACCGCCGCTTTTTCCATGGTTTCTATGGTCGTATATGAGAACTGAAAATCCTCTCTTTAGAAATATATCCATATATTTCACAGATCCGTATAAAGTCCAGGTTATTCCGTGAACAATAATTACCGCTTTTTTTGATTTATCATTAGGGAAGTAAAGAGCATTAAGATTATACCCATAAGGTGAATTTATTTTTACTTCCTTTTTATCAAGGCTAGTCCATATCTTTTCATCAATATTACCTCTTTCTAAAGCCTTTGAATAAGTTGTTTCATGAGTCATGGTTTTAGGCTGAGTTACAATAGTCGAAAACTTATAGCCTTCGTAGATAATTAATGATAAAATACACAGTACTAAAATTATTACAGTTAATTCCACCATGAAAAGCCCTCCTGTTGATTAAATAATATAAGGAATGTACATGGAAATTCAGAACTTACATCATAATATGCAAATTTTCAATTGTATTATAGGGGGAATGTACATCACTATTCTTTATACTAATATTATACAATAATAAATTATTAATAAGGTTAAGGTTAATAATAAAATTAGGATATAAAGTACACCATATGTGATATAGTGGTCTAGACATCTATAGACATTTATTTTATAATTAAATTGAGGAGTGGTACTTGTGATTGATAAAAATAGTCCGATTCCAGTATATTATCAATTAAAACAGGATTTTATCAATAAAATAAAAGAAGGACTCTGGAGCTCAGGGCAGTGCATTGAAAGTGAAAGAGAATTATCGGAATTTTATGGAGTAAGCAGAATGACTATCCGTCAGGCGCTGGGAGAATTAGTTCAGGAAGGACTTCTTATAAGGGAAAAAGGAAAAGGTACTTTTGTTTGTGACCCTAAGGTAAAACAAAAGGATATGATGAGTTTTTCTGAAGTGGTAGAAAAGGCCGGAATGAATTTGAAGACAGAAATACTGGAGTTTGAAAAAATAAATACTCCGGAGGATTTAAAAGATATATTCGGATTTGAGCTGCTTTATAAGATAAACAGAATGAGGATTGTAGATGATGTTCCCGTAGCAAATGAAATTGTATATGTACCCTGCGATTACTGTGGATATATAGATAAGGAAATGCTTAAAGGCTCTCTATTTAAGCTTTTGGAGAATTTTGGACATAAAATTTCTCATTCAGAATCTTCTATTCAGGGTGTTTTAATGGATGATTACTATAAAGAAATATTTAAGGCAGATAAATGTGTTCCTCTTATGAAGAGCGTAAGCAATACCATCACGGAAGACAATAAAGTTATTTTTGTAGAGGAAGCAGTTTATAGATCTGATAAATACGTATTACAGGTCAATATATTAAGAAAAGAGGGAAAATTCAAATGAAGATTACAGTGGTAAAAGATTATGATGAAATGAGCAGGGAAGCAGCAGAATTTATGGCTCAAACTATAAAGGAGAAAAATAATGCTGTTTTAGGTCTTGCTACAGGGAGTACTCCAGAAGGTTTATATTCAGAGCTTATAAAAAAATATAAAAACGGAGAATTGGATTTTTCAAATATAACTACCATTAATTTAGACGAATATGTAGGATTAAAAGGAGATCATCCTCAAAGCTATAGATATTTTATGAATGACAAGCTTTTTAATCATATTAACATAAATAAGGCTAATACCTATGTACCAAACGGATTAGCAGAAAATATAGAGGAAGAATGCAGAAACTATGATAAAAGAATAGAAAAACTGGGCGGAATTGATATTCAGCTATTAGGTATAGGTAATAACGGACATATAGCTTTTAATGAGCCAGAAGAAGAATTAAGTGCAAGTACACATCTTACGGGATTAACACAAAGCACTATAGAAGCAAACTCAAGGTTTTTTGATTCTATGGAGGAAGTTCCAAAGACAGCACTTACCATGGGTATTGGAACAATACTAAGAAGTAAAAAGATATTACTTGTAGCAAGTGGAGAATCAAAGGCTGAAGTTGTTGCAAAGATGGTAAGCGGAAAAATAACAACAAAGGTGCCTGCTACAATGCTTCAATTACATTCTGATGTAACTTTAATAATAGATGAAGCAGCAGCAAAGTTAATAAATAAGTAAATTTTAAAACTGCCATAAAAATGTATGTTTTCTTAGAACAGATAGTTTAAATAATAAAACTGTTTATAAAAAGGAAGCATATCAAAATTGGCAGTTTTTTTTTAAGCATTATTATTTTTAATAAAGATAAGAATTAAGTCCTTTGGCAATAATAGTAATTATAGACTTATGTATTTGCAACTTTATTAGTATTTATTATAATGTATAATTAATATTAGAAAATACAAGAACCAATGTTCTGATTATAGTGGAGTTGATAAATATATGGCTAAAATTAAAAATTTTTATATATGCCAGCAGTGCGGATATGAATCGCCGAAATGGCTTGGAAGATGCCCAGGCTGCAGTGCATGGAACAGCATGATAGAGGAGCAGAGAAGCTCAAAACCTGAGAGGACAGCGGTAGTTTCAAGCTCTTCAAATCCTAAGAGCATAGTAAATATAGTATCAGGAGAAAAAGAAAGATTTGACACAGGCATAGATGAGCTTAACAGAGTGTTGGGAGGAGGCTTGGTTAAAGGATCTCTTACATTAATTTCCGGTGATCCCGGTATAGGTAAGTCTACCCTTCTGCTTCAGACCGCTAACACCATAGCTTTAAAATATGGTAAGGTGCTTTACGCTTCTGGGGAAGAATCGGAAGAACAGATAAAAATACGTGGCGACAGGCTGGGAGTTAAAGCTGACAATCTATATATAGTTTCTGAAACCAATATAGATATAATTGCAAGATATGTTGAGGAAATGCAGCCTGTATTTGTTATAATAGATTCCATTCAAACCATGTATAAAGACACCATTGCTTCAGCTCCGGGAAGCGTTTCTCAGGTAAGAGAATGTTCAAATGAGCTTATGAGAATGGGTAAAAACAGCGGTATACCTTTATTTATTGTAGCCCATGTAACCAAGCAGGGAGAGCTGGCGGGACCAAGGGTTTTGGAACATATGGTGGATACGGTGCTTTCTTTTGAAGGGGAAAGAACAGAGGATTTTAGAATCCTTAGAACTGTAAAAAACCGTTTTGGCACTACCAGTGAAATTGGAGTTTTTGAAATGAGCCAGAAAGGACTTGTTCAGGTTTACGACCCCTCCGGTTTATTTTTGCAGGATACTAATTATAATCAGGAGGGATCGATAATTATAGGTATTATGGAAGGAACAAGGCCGCTGCTGGTAGAGGTTCAATCCTTAGTGAGCGAAACCAAAATACCTATGCCAAGAAGAACTGCCTTGGGAATTGAAAACTCCAGGCTGAGTTTAATACTTGCAGTATTGGAGAAAAAACTCAAAATATATTTCTACAGCTCAGATGTGTATGTAAATGTAGTAGGAGGGCTGGATTTAGAAGGAACTACAGCGGACTTAGGTCTTGCTCTTTCTTTGGTCTCCAGCATCAAAGGAAAGGAAGCCTCAATGGAAAAGCTTGTGGCAATAGGAGAGATTGGTCTTACAGGAGAGATAAGGCCTGTTGCTAATGCTGACAGAATAGTTAATGAAGCAAAAAAACTGGGGTTTAAAAATGTTATACTTCCCAATAGAAATATTGATAAAATAGCGGTAAAGGACATAAACATTATAGGAGTTAACACATTAAAAGAAGCAATATACAAGGTATTCTAGATTGAAGGTGATATAAATATGAGAACAGAAAACGACAGTGAATTAAAAGCGGTTTTAAAGATAATAGGTCCTGGAACTCCTCTTAGAGAAGGGGTAGAAAACATACTGAGAGCAAAAACCGGCGGATTAATAGTAATTGGAGATAGTGAAGAAATAATGGATTTAGTAGATGGAGGTTTCAACATAAACTCCGATTATTCCCCTGCTTATATTTATGAACTGGCAAAAATGGATGGAGCCATAGTTATCAGCAGCGATATGAAAAAAATTATTTATGCAAATACTCAACTTATTCCGGATTCAAAGATTCCAACCTTTGAAACCGGAACCAGACACAGGACTGCTCAAAGGATAGCCAGGCAGACAGGTAATGTGGTTATAGCCATTTCTCAAAGAAGGCATATTATAACGGTTTATAAAGGGGAATTAAAATACGTTTTGAGAGAAAGCGGAGCTATACTTGCTAAGGCTAATCAAGCCATACAGACCCTGGAGAGATATGTTACTGTACTTGACAGAGCTATCAGCAACCTTAACTTATTGGAAATCCAGGATTTAACCACGCTGTCAGATGTGGTAACAGCTATTCAAAGAACTGAAATGGTTATGAGGATTGTATCAGAAATAGAAAGATATATAGTAGAGCTTGGAAATGAAGGAAGGCTCATATCAATGCAGATGTATGAACTTATTAAATACATAGAGCAGGATGGACTCCTTTTAATAAGGGATTACTGTAAAACCGGGTTGGATTATAATAATATATATAAAGAGCTTCAAAAGCTTTCCTCTGAAGAACTTTTAGACTTAGATAAAATTGCAGGATTATTAGGATATGCAGGAGTTCCTCTTATAGACACTTTGATTTCTCCAAGAGGATTCAGAATAGTTAATAAGGTTCCAAGAATACCTGGAAATGTAATTGAAAATCTTATAAAGCATTTTAAAAGTCTTGAAGCTATTATGGAGGCTACCAATCAGCAATTGGATCAGGTAGAGGGAATTGGAGAGGCCAGAGCAAAGGCTATTAAAAATGGATTGAGAAAAATAAAGGAACAGGTACTTATAAATAAGCAGCTTTAATAATAGGTGAATAAAAAAAAGATTAGCTAAAGCTAATCTTTTTACCTTAAATTAAATTTACCTAAGGTATTGATTTTATCATATTCCTTTATAAGAATATCATAAAGGTTTAAATCTAAAACATTACATAAAGAGGTTAAATAAAAGATATTGTTCCCCATTTCTCTTTCTATTACTTCACGGCAATTTTCACAGAGATTTCCTTCCATATGGGATTTAAGACATTCACTAAGCTTTCTGATAGATGTATCCTCAGAATCATATTCTTCAGGAAGGTGCTGTTTTTCTGCTGACAGCTTAATACAGCCGCAGTTAGTAATTGCTTTGGCCACAGCTCTATTGACCTTTGCTTGAGACTCTTGATATTTTGTTAGTATATCTAATATGCTTCTATGTCTTAATAAGCACTCATTTACTGAGTTTTGAAAATCGTCAAAAATTACATCCTTCATCAGTCTCACTCCTTTTATTAGTTTCAATAGAATGACTGTAATTTAATTATAGTTTTTATTGGACATTTTTGTCAACAAAGCCACTATATATTATGATTATATAATATTGTACCTGTACAATATTGTATAGGGGGAAAAATAAGTTTTAAAGTATTGTTAAAATAACTGTAAGATGACTTTATGAAGCTTTTATTCCTGTGATATAATATCATCATGGTCTTTTTTATCATAGCAAATATGAAAATGCTTTGAATAAAATGGAAACAAATTAGAAATTATAAGATTTTATATTTTCATTCTTAATAATGAGGGTATAATTATCTTAGAACAACTATATATTTAGCAAATATTTTTGGAGGTGAATTTTTTGTTCAAGAAGATTTTAAGACTGCTGCTTACAGCTATAGGGGTAACAGTAGGGTTTTTCTCAGGGGTTGCTCTGACAAAAACTAAATTTATTCAGGAACTAGGTTATTTTGAAACCACACTAAATCAAGTATTACTGCTGATTTTCAGCACATTATTAGTCGGCCTTATATTTTATTTAATTTCTCCCTGGATTAATAAATTTATATCAAGACTTATGGAACAAATTGAAAAGCATTTTCAAAGGTTAACAGCCAGCGAAATAATTTTTGGAGCTTTGGGAGCAATAATAGCTCTCATAATTTCCTTCTTTGTTGCTTCTCCTTTAAATAAAATTCCTGTGGTAGGTGTTTATTTGTTTGTTCTTGTAAATATCACTGCAGCTTTTATCGGTGCAAACATAGCAGGAAAAAAACGGGATGATGTTATGTCTCTTTTTGGAAGTATAAAAAAGAGCAGTACTTCCTCAGAAAAAAAGTCAAAAACAGGAAATAAACCTTCGGCTAAGGTTTTAGACACTTCAGTAATCATAGACGGAAGGATTTTTGATATCTGTCAAACAGGATTTGTAGAGGGAAGCTTGGTAATACCCGGCTTTGTTTTAGATGAATTAAGGCATATTTCTGATTCCTCAGATGCATTAAAGAGAAACAGAGGAAGAAGAGGACTTGACATACTTAACAAAATTCAAAAAGAGCTTAACATAGAAGTCCAGATATGGGAAGGGGATTTTCCTGAAATAGCAGAGGTAGACAGTAAGCTTTTAAAACTTGCTCAAACTATAGGGGGCAAGGTTGTAACCAATGATTATAACTTAAATAAAGTTGCAGAGTTTCAGGGAGTTCCTGTATTAAATATAAATGAACTAGCTAATGCTATTAAACCGGTAGTTCTTCCTGGAGAAGAAATGACCATTCTCATTATAAAAGACGGTAAAGAATCCAATCAGGGAATAGGATATTTAGATGATGGAACCATGATAGTTGTAGAAGGAGGAAAAAAATTCATAGGAGAGGTTATTGATGTTATAGTAACTTCCGTACTTCAGACTGCAGCTGGAAGAATGATATTTGCAAAGCAAAAGGATGTGGCTCAGAGAGCATAAAAAAAGCAGAGGATGATAAGCAGTGGACAGAATTTGTGCTGTTATAGTAGCTGGTGGAAGAGGGAGCAGGATGAACTCCCCTCAAAGCAAGCAATTTATTGAAATAAAAGGTAAGCCGATTATTTATTATACTTTGGCTGCTTTTGATAACAATCCTGATATTGATGATATAATACTAGTTCTTCCAAAGGACGAAATCCAGAAGTTTTATGATGAGGTACTAAAGAAGTTCAGTTTTAATAAGCTTTCCTCTATTGTACAGGGGGGGAAGCAGAGGCAGGATTCCGTTTATAACGGATTAAAGGCTGTAAAAGACTGCAGTATAGTACTGATACATGATGGAGCCAGACCTTTTGTGAGCATGGATATCATTAAGGAAGGAATTAAGTATGCTGAGATCTACGGAGCTTGTGCCTGCGGAGTTATACCAAAGGATACTATAAAAATACGAAGTAAAGATAATTTTTCTGAGTTTACTCCAGATAGAAGTGCTCTTTTTGCTGTTCAAACCCCTCAATGCTTTAAGTATGATCTTATTTTAAAATGTCACGAACATATAGCTGAAGAAGGAATACTGGTTACCGACGATACTATGGCAGTGGAAGCTTTGGGGCATAGAGTTTATCTTTATGAAGGTGATTATAAAAACATAAAGATAACTACTCCGGAAGATTTGATAGTTGCAGAGAAGCTAGCAGAAAATCTTTAAAATAATAAAATGTTGACAGCAATTTAACAACAATATATAATAAATAAAAATAAAATGAAAAGCTATGAAGAAAAATAGTAGAAACCGCCTACAGAGAGAAAATCCCCGGCTGAAAGGTTTTCAAAGGTTTTGAACCCGTTTCTGAGCTGTAGTTAAGCTATCGGTTTAATACCGTTATTATTATCAGAGTACAAATTTAGGTGGTACCGCGAAGCAGAAGTTCGCCCTAATACAGGGAGGACTTTTTTTATTTTATAGAAAACAATTTAGGAGGAATTATTCTATGAAAATGTCAAATATGCTTAATTTAACCATGAGGGAAGTGCCAGCAGAAGCTGAAATAGCCAGTCATCAGCTTATGCTGAGAGCGGGACTTATGAGAAAGATGGCATCAGGAGTATATAATTTTATGCCTCTTGGTTTAAAGGTATTAAAAAATATAGAAGAAGTAGTAAGAGAAGAAATGAACAGAACTGGAGCTCAGGAATTCCTAGCGTCAGCAATGCTTCCAGCGGAGCTGTGGCAGGAATCAGGAAGATGGTATGCTTATGGACCTGAAATGTTTAGATTAAAAGACAGAAATGAAAGAGATTTTTGTTTAGGACCTACCCATGAAGAGGTATTTACTGATCTGGCAAGACAGGAAATAAAGTCCTACAGACAGCTTCCTTTGAATCTATATCAGATTCAAACTAAATACAGGGATGAGAGAAGACCAAGATTTGGAGTTATGAGATCAAGAGAGTTTATAATGAAGGATGCTTATTCCTTTGATAAGGATGAAGCTTCAATGGACGTTTCCTACAATAAAATGCAGGAGGCTTATGTAAAGATATTTAACAGATGCGGTTTGGATGTAAAGTGTGTAGAGGCTGATTCAGGAGCCATAGGAGGATCAAACTCCGCGGAGTTTATGGTGAAATCCGAAGTGGGTGAAGATGATGTGGTGTTCTGCACTTCCTGCAATTATGCAGCTAATATGGAGAAGGCAGTAACCACACCTGAAATGGCAGATAAAGAAGAAATGCAGGAGCTTAAAAAAGTAGAAACCCCTGAAGTAAGAACTATAGAAGAACTCGTAGCCTTCTTTAAAACTAATGCTAAGAAGTTTGCAAAGACCCTGATTTACAGCGCTGACGGTAAGCTTGTGGCTGTTATGGTTAGGGGAGACAGGGAAGTAAATGAAACAAAGCTTGTAAATGCCATAGGTGGAGCTGTAGAGCTTCAGATGGCTTCTCCAGAACAGGTAATGGCAGCGACCTCTGCTCAAGTAGGTTATGCAGGTCCTATGGGGTTAAAAGTAGATGCTTTATTGGTAGATAACGAAGTGGCTAATATGCATAACTTTATAGTAGGTGCTAATGAAACAGGATATCATTATTCAAATGTAAATTATAAAAGGGATTTTGAAGGTATAATTGGAGACTTTAGAAATATAGAAGAGGGAGAAAGATGCCCTAACTGCGGCGGAACTATAACTATCTCAAGAGGAACAGAAGTAGGTCATATATTTAAGCTTGGAACTAAATATTCAGCACCTATGGGAGCTAATTTTATTGATGAAAACGGAGAACCTAAACCTCTTGAAATGGGCTGCTATGGTATTGGAATAAATAGAACCATGGCTTCTATAATAGAACAGCATCACGATGAAAATGGTATAATATGGCCTTTATCTGTAGCTCCATACCATGTTTCCATAGTTGTTGCAGTTACTAAAAATGAAGAACAGATGAAAGCAGCGGAAGAAATTTATAATAAGCTTAAAGGGATGAAAATAGAAGTGCTCCTTGATGATAGAGATGAAAGGGCAGGGGTTAAATTTAAGGATGCTGACCTTATAGGTGCGCCTATGAGAATAACAGTAGGAAAGAAAATAACTGAAGGAAAAGTAGAATTTAAATTAAGAAACAGCGAAGAAGTAGATGTTATTGATATAGAAGAAGTATATAATAGAATAAGCGAAGAATTTAAAAGAAATAATATTGAGCTGTAATCAGTTTTAAAAGGAGGAATTTCCATGAAGGTTTACAACACCCTTACCAGAAGTAAGGAAGAATTTACAACACTTGTCCCTGGCGAGGTAAATATGTATGTGTGCGGACCGACGGTATATAACTTTTTTCATATTGGAAATGCTAGAACCTTCATAGTATTTGATACCATAAGAAGGTATTTGGAGTATAGAGGCTATAAAGTAAAGTTTGTACAAAACTTTACTGATATAGATGATAAAATGATTAAAAAAGCTAATGATGAAAATACCACGGTAAAAGACCTTGGAGATAGGTATATAGAAGAATACTATAAGGATGCCGATGGACTTAAGCTTAAAAGAGCCACTGTAAATCCAAGGGCAACAGAATATATGAATGAGATTATAGATTTTGTAAAAGGGCTTATAGATAAAGGTTATGCTTATGAAGTAAATGGAGATGTTTATTTCAGCACCAAAAAGTTTTCAGGCTACGGAAAGCTTTCAGGACAAAATATAGAGGATCTTCAGGCTGGTGCAAGGATAGATGTGGATGACAGAAAAAAAGATCCTATGGATTTTGCGGTATGGAAGGCACAGAAGCCAGGTGAACCAGCATGGGAAAGCCCATGGGGAATGGGAAGGCCGGGCTGGCATATAGAGTGCTCCTGCATGGCTAAAAAACTTTTAGGAGAAACCATAGATATTCATGCCGGAGGATCTGATTTAGTTTTTCCTCATCATGAAAATGAAATAGCTCAAAGTGAATCATTGACGGGAAAAGACTTTGCAAGATACTGGATACACTGTGCTTTTCTAAATGTTAATAATCAAAAGATGTCAAAGTCTTTAAATAACTTCTTTACTGTAAGAGATATATTGGAAAAATATGATGCTGACGTAGTGAGATTTTTAATGCTCTCCGGCCACTACAGAGTACAGCTGAACTTCAGCCTTGAGCTTTTGGATTCTGCAAAGGCTTCTGTGGAAAGACTTTATAATTCCATAGCAAATCTTCAGCATCTATACGAAAATGTTGCTGAAAACAGTATAAAAGAAGAGGAAAAGGATTATCTCCAGTCTCTTTATAAATATAGAGAAAGATATATTGAAAAGATGGATGATGATTTTAATACAGCAGATGCAATTTCAGTATTGTTTGATTTAGCTAAGGACATCAATACCAACATAAGTGCAGATTCCTCCAGGGAACTTATTAAATCAGCGGAGAATTTAATGAGAGAGCTTGGTGAGCCTCTTGGGATTCTTCAGCATTCAAACAATGAAAGCTTAGAGGAAGAAATTGAAAAGCTTATTGAAGAAAGGCAGAAGGCACGAAAGGAAAAAAACTGGGCTCTTGCAGATAAGATCAGAGATGACTTAAAAGCCAGAGGGATAGTGTTGGAAGACACTCCTCAAGGGGTACGATGGAAGAAAAACTAACTTTTAAATTGATATCAGTGATTTATTAAATAATTAAGCTTAATTCAGAAAACTCCATTTATTTAACTTAAATGGAGTTTTTTCACGAAATTCTGCAAATGATAACTGTTTTCAATACACTCATTTTGTGATATCATTACAAATGGCATAATAATACCGCGGCAAATTCATATTATATGGAGGTTTATTATGGCAAAATTAATGGGACCAAGATTTAAGATATGCAGAAGACTTGGTTTAAATGTATATGGCCACCCAAAGGCTATGAAAAGAGCATCTAAAGGAATGGCAAGAAATGATAAAAAGCTTTCTGATTATGGAACTCAGCTTCTTGAAAAGCAGAGGCTTAGAGCTTATTACGGGGTTTTGGAAAAGCAATTTAAAACCTATGTTAAGAAGGCTATAAAAAATAGAGGAATAACCGGTGATCTTCTCCTTATCTCCTTAGAGTCAAGGCTTGATAATCTGGTATACAGAATGGGGCTTGCTTCATCTATAAGGCAGGCAAGGCAGATGGTGAATCATGGACATATTTTAGTTAATAATGAAAAGGTAGATATACCATCCTACCAGGTACGTGTAGGAGACAGAATAACCCTTAAGGAAGCTTCAAGGAAAAATCCTATATTCCAGGATAACTACCTAAACAGAGGCAGCTTTGCAGTTCCTTATGTTGAAAATGATCAGGAGAATTTCAGTGCAGTTTATTTAAGAATACCAAAAAGAGAAGAAATTCCAATAGAAATTAATGAACAGCTAGTGGTTGAGTTTTATTCTAAGTATGTATAATAAAAAGCCTTGCAGTTTTTTTGCAGGGCTTTTTTTAAATTTCTCTTTATGTTTTAATAGATTATAATTAAAATATAAAGGGTAATATTATAAATAAGCATTGAAGCTTTACAAGGAGTAAATTATGTTGGATAATTTAAGGATGAAAAAATTTACAGCGGAGGAAGCAAAAAGACTTAACCCTCTGCAGCTGGCTCTTATAGGAGATGGAGTTTTTGAGCTTTTTATAAGAAGCTACATATTAGGTTTAAATTCTGAACTCAGTGCTCACAAGATGCATGTGGAAGCGATTAAATATGTGAAAGCAAAGGGACAGAGCGAAATAATAAAAGGTCTTGAAAAAGATCTTACCGAGGAAGAATATTATATTTTTAAACGGGGAAGAAATGCAAAATCTCCTACGGTTCCCAAGAATGCAGATGTCGCCGAATACAGGTATGCCACAGGGTTTGAGGCACTTATAGGATATCTTTTCATCATAGATGATAATGAAAGATTAAACTATATTTTGGAAAAATCCGTGCATAATAATTTCGTGAAGGATTGATGGTATAAATTAAAGGATTATTCATAAAAATTATGTCAAATTATTATATAGAGTATGATATAATTTCAGGTATTCGCTACAGCATTATATTCCTGTTAAACTGATGCAGGCTGAATAAGGATAACCTTAAATAATGGCCCTCAGAAATAAGTAAGCTCAGATAAAAAAAGACCTATTAATATTCAGTATATAAATATGGAGGAATCACTATGAAAAACAACTACAGGGATAAAAAGTTTAATAAGAATAAGCAGCAGCCGCAGGGACAGGAAAGAAAAAGATTTTCAGGAAAAGATAAAACCTTCGGTGCAGCTTCAAAGGAATTCATAAAAAACAGAAATGAAGATGTTGAAATAAACAACAGGTCAAAGGATATTTATGAAAATGAAGAAAAAATCACCCCAAGAGAAGACATTATCGAAGGAAGAAATGCTGTAATAGAAGCTTTAAAATCAGACAGAACCGTAGAGCAGATATTAACAGCAAAAGGAGATAGGGAAGGTTCCATAAATGTAATCTTCGCCTTAGCTAAGGAAAAGGGAATAGTAGTTAAAGAAGTAGATCGAAAAAAACTGGACGGTATTTCGGAAACCGGTGCTCATCAGGGGGTTATTGCTAAGGTAACACCTTATAAATATTTTACTGTTGAGGATATATTAAATAAAGCTTCTGATGCCGGTGAAAAGCCTTTTATAGTTATACTGGATGAAATAGAGGATCCACACAATCTGGGTTCTATAATAAGGACTGCAGAACTCTGCGGAGTACATGGAATAATAATTCCAAAAAGAAGGAATGCAGGCATTACACCTACTGTATATAAATCCTCTGCCGGAGCTATTGAACATATGATGGTGGCAAAGGTGACAAATATAAACTCCGTTATTCAGGACCTGAAAGAAAAAAATATATGGGTATACGGTGCCGACATGGAAGGGGAGGACTACAGCTATAATGCGGATTTAAGCGGAGCTGTTGCTCTGGTTATAGGCAGCGAGGGAAAAGGTATGTCTAAACTTACAAAGGAAAAGTGCGATAAATTAATAAGGATTCCTATGGTTGGAAAGATAAACTCACTAAATGCTTCTGTTGCTGGCGGAATACTTATGTATGAAGTTTTAAAAACAAGAATTTAAAGAGGCGCAGCTTGAGAATAATATTTGTTGACGGCTATAACGTTATAAACAGCTGGCCGGAGCTTAAGGAAATAAAGGAATACAGCTATGAAGGGGCGAGAAAAAAACTCATTGATTCTCTTCAGAATTATTCCAGCTATAAAGACTGCCGTGTGTTTCTTGTTTTTGATGCACACAAAGTACCGGGAGCTTTAGAGAAAAAAGATAGAATGGGAAATCTTATTATTGTGTTCACAAAGGATGGAGAAACTGCGGACAGCTATATTGAAAGATGTGTAAACGACATCGGTAGAAAAACTGAGGTTTTCGTAGTAACTTCTGATTCCTTAGAACAGCAGCTGGTATTTCAGAGAGGCGCTGTAAGAATGTCCTCTATTGAGTTTTACCACGAAATTTTAAGCATTGAAAAAAATATACGAAAAAAGTCTGATAAGTTGAAAGAAAAAATAAAAGACAGGCTTGAAGATAGAATCGAAAAAGATGTCCGAGATAAATTGGAAAAGATACGCAGAAGCCGTTAAGCTGGCTTGATTAAAAGGAGTTACTGAATTATAATTAATAAGTAGAGGTAATGTAAGGGGGGGAGACTTTGGAGAATATGGACGGTACTGTTCAAGGCTTTATAGATTATAAAGACAAACTTGATGAAGAAGTTGTACTGGAAGCTAAGAACGGTAGTGCTAGAGCTCAGGAATACTTGATAAACAAGTATGAGGGGTTTGTAAAATCTAAGGCCAGATCGTACTTTTTAATCGGCGCAGATAAAGAAGATATATACCAGGAAGGTATGATAGGCTTATACAAGGCCATAAGAGATTTTAAACCTGATAAGCTAACCTCCTTTAAGGCTTTTGCAGAGTTATGCGTTACAAGGCAGATTATCACAGCCATTAAAACCGCTACAAGGCAGAAGCATATACCATTAAATACATATATCTCTTTAAACAAACCGATTTATGAAGAAGAGTCTGACAGAACTCTTTTAGATGTACTTACCAATATAAAGATTTCGGACCCTGAAGAATTGCTTATAAGCAAAGAAGAAATGGGACATATTGAAAAAGAAATAGCCAGGCTTTTATCTGATTTAGAAATGGAAGTGCTGATGTCTTACCTTGATGGGAAATCCTACCAAGAAATTGCTTGCGATCTTGATAGACAAGCTAAGTCCATAGATAATGCTCTTCAAAGAGTAAAAAGAAAACTGGAAAAATGTCTGACTAACAGATAAAGTTATTAAAAATTTATTGACATTTAAAACAATACGTAGTAAACTTTAAAAGTGATTAAAGACAGACGAGGCAGCCTTTAAAGATACATAAAGTATTTTAAAGCTCCTCTTAAATTGCTCACGTAGCTCAGTAGGTAGAGCGTCGCCTTGGTAAGGCGGAGGTCGTCGGTTCAATCCCGATCGTGAGCTCCAAAATATTGGAAAATACAACACGCTTGGTAAAGTTTATTATTAATTTAAACTTATAAGTTTATAAGTAAGGAGGATAAAGCGCTATGTCAAAGGCTAAATTCGAAAGAAGCAAACCACACGTAAATATTGGAACAATTGGTCACGTAGACCACGGTAAGACAACATTAACAGCAGCTATTACATCTGTACTAGCAAACCAAGGATTTGCAGAAGCG
>NZ_CCXI01000005.1 GCF_000820705.1 Clostridium polynesiense
ATCAATGCTTTAATTAATAAATATATTGATTATAGATAATATTGATATAATAAGGACTGGGTTAATATACCTAGTCCTTTAAATAGTCATATATTATTGACATGATATTTTAATTGTGATAACTTATTAAGGTAGCACGCAACTAAGTAAATATAGAGCAGTTTCATACTGACTATTAAAAAGATCTTATATAAACTGGAGGTGCGGAACGTGAGAGTAAAAGTCACTTTAGCTTGCACAGAGTGCAAACAAAGAAATTACAACTCAATGAAGAACAAGAAGAATGACCCAGACAGACTTGAAATGAAGAAGTACTGCAAATTCTGCCAAACACACACACTTCATAGAGAAACTAAATAGTTTCTCGTATTAAGTTGCCCTATGCGCTTAGTAAATATTTAAGGATGTGAGACACATGGCTTCAAATGGAAATGTGAAACAAAAATCCAAAGATGGAAATTCAGGACTGTTAAAGTTCTTTAGAGAGGTTAAGGCAGAAGTTAAAAGAATAACTTGGCCATCTAAAAACGAAATCAAGAAAGCCTCAACTGCAGTAGTTGCATTTTGTCTGTTCTATATAGTAGTAATAGGCGGAATGGACTATATATTTAAAAACCTCTTTGATGTGATTTTCAAATTAAAATAAAAAGGAGGTTGGGATGATTTAATCGTCCCGAAGAATATGAGTGAAAAGGCTAGATGGTATGTAGTGCATACATATTCCGGGTATGAAAATAAGGTTATAGCTAACCTTGAAAAAACTATAGAGAATAGAAATCTTGAAACTCTTATATTAGATGTGCAGGTTCCTATGGAGGAAGTTGTTGAAGAAAAAGATGGAAAGAGAAAAATCTCTTTAAAGAAGAAATTCCCTGGATATGTATTAGTTAAAATGATGATGACCGATGAATCCTGGTATGTTGTAAGAAACACAAGAGGTGTTACAGGATTTGTTGGACCGGGATCTAAACCGGTGCCTCTTACCGATGAAGAAGTGGATTCTATGGGAATTGTTGAAGTTCTTCAGGAAGTCAATTTAGAGGTAGGAGAAAGCGTTAGAATTGTTTCTGGACCAATTAAGGATTTTGCAGCTACAGTTCAGGAAATCAATTCTGAAAAACGTAAGGTTAAAGTCTTGGTTAATATGTTCGGCAGAGATACTTTAGCTGAATTAGATTTTAACCAGATAGAGAAATTAGATTAGAATTAATAAAGACTAATGTCTTAATTAAGTGGGAGGGTTAACATACCCGCCAAATACCACAGTATAGGAGGAATAACTCATGGCTAAGAAAGTAACAGGAATGATAAAACTTCAACTTCCTGCAGGTAAGGCAACACCAGCACCACCAGTTGGTCCAGCTTTAGGTCAACATGGTGTAAATATAATGGGATTCTGTAAGGAATTTAATGCAAAAACTGCTAACCAAGCAGGTTTAATAATACCCGTTGTTATAACTGTTTATCAAGATAGAAGCTTCAGCTTCATACTTAAAACTCCACCAGCTGCTGTTCTTATAAAGAAGGAGCTTGGAATCGAGAGCGGTTCAGGAGTACCAAACAGAAATAAAGTTGGTAAGCTTACTCAAGAGCAAGTTAAGAAAATTGCTGAAACAAAAATGCCTGACTTAAATGCAGCATCCCTTGAAACTGCAATGAGCATGGTTAGAGGAACTGCTAGAAGTATGGGAGTAGAAGTTGAAGGATAATTCACGATTTTAGTGGGAGGTCCACACCGATAATACCACAAAGGAGGCTTAATAATGGGAAAGAATTATATTGAAAGTGCAAAATTAGTTGATAAAAATGCATTATATACACCAGAAGAAGCTTTAGAGTTAGCAATAAAAACTGCTAAGGCAAAATTCGATGAAACCATAGAATTACATGTAAGACTTGGAGTAGATCCAAGGCATGCTGACCAGCAGGTTAGAGGAGCTGTTGTTCTTCCTAACGGTACTGGTAAAACTGTTAAAGTTTTAGTATTTGCTAAGGGCGATAAGGCAAAAGAGGCAGAGGCTGCAGGTGCAGATTTCGTAGGCGCAGAAGACATGATGGAGAAAATTCAAAAAGAAAACTGGTTCGACTTTGACGTAGTGGTTGCTACACCAGACATGATGGGTCTTGTTGGTAGACTAGGTAGAGTTCTTGGTCCTAAAGGCTTAATGCCAAACCCAAAATCAGGAACAGTTACCTTTGATGTTGCTAAAGCAATAGCTGAAATCAAAGCCGGTAAAGTTGAGTACAGAGTTGATAAGACTGCTATAATTCACGTTCCAATCGGAAAGAAATCCTTTGAAGCTCAAAAGTTAGTTGAAAACTTCCATGCATTAATGGAAGCTGTAGTTAAGGCTAAACCAGCAGCTGCAAAAGGACAATACATTAAATCAGTTTCAGTATCAAGCACTATGGGACCTGGAATTAAAATTAATGGAGCAAAAGTTTTAGAATAGTATTGACTAAGGTCAATATATTTGATAAAATAAAATTTGTTGAAATTGAATAAGATTTCCGTAGACAGTAGGTGCTGAGGCGTAACGTAAACCAACCTACCGAGGTTCCAATACATTGGCTTGTAATGGGTCTTCCTGTGTCTGCGGGAAGACCTTTCTTAATATAATAAGCAGTTTATAACTGTGAGGAGGTGGACACACAGTGGCAAACAAAAATAGACAGATGAAAGAGGCTAAAGTAGCTGAAATAAAAGAAAAGCTAGAAAAGGCTCAAGGTGTTATACTTACTAAATATCAAGGATTGACAGTAGAAGAAGACACTGAGTTAAGAAAGAGTCTTAGAGAAGCTGGTGTAGAATATAAAGTATATAAAAATACTCTTGTAACATTAGCTGCTAAGGAATTAGGTCATGAAGGTATAGTTGAGTATCTTGAAGGACCAGTATCCATAGCAATCGGTTATGAGGATCCTACAGCTCCAGCAAGAGTTCTTAATGACTTTGCTAAGAATCACAAAAAATTAGAGCTGAAAGCTGGTATAGTTCAAGGAGAAATCTTTGACGGTGAGAAAGTTAAACAACTTGCTTCAATACCACCAAAGGAAGTTCTTATTGCAAAACTTCTTGGAAGCTTCAAGGCTCCATTATCAAATCTTGCATACTTATTAAATGCAATTAAAGAAAAGCAGGAACAGTCAGCTGAGTAATTCAGAACTGCATTGTTTCAAAGAAAATAATTAAATCTTGAAAGAATATTTGGAGGTGCTTTATAAATGACAAGAGAAGAGATCATTCAAGCTATAAAAGAAATGTCCGTTTTAGAATTAAATGAATTAGTTAAAGCTTGCGAAGAGGAGTTCGGTGTAAGTGCAGCTGCTCCAGTAGCAGTAGCAGGTGCAGCAGGTGCTCCAGGTGCAGCAGCAGAAGAAAAAACTGAGTTTGATGTAGTACTAGCAAGTGCTGGATCAGAAAAGATCAAAGTTATAAAGGCTGTTAGAGAAATAACTGGTCTTGGATTAAAAGAAGCTAAAGAATTAGTTGACGGAGCTCCTAAGACATTAAAAGAAGGAGTTTCCAAAGAAGATGCTGAAGCTATGAAAGCTAAATTATCTGAAGTTGGAGCTACTGTAGAAATAAAGTAATTTAAATAAATAGAAAGAGGTGCTTATTAAGTACCTCTTTTTTCTGCCTTGAACGGCTCTGAATGACGTTGACAAGTAAAAAAAATTATGATACTATCATTTAATGTACTGTTCAATATGGAGTAGTATAGAGTTTATTAAAGTTATTGCAAAATTTTGAATAACTATTAAAATAATGGTTATATTATCAAGATGATGTTATACGCAATCTAATAGCCGCTAAAGCAATGCGGCTTTTGATTATTTAAGTATATGCAAGGGGTGAAAGCTGATGGTACATCCTGTCCAGGTTGGAAAAAGAACTAGAATGAGCTTCGGTAAGGTAAAAGAAGTTGCTGAAATGCCAAATCTTATTGAAGTACAGTTAGATTCCTATGAAGAATTCTTAAAAGAAGGGCTTCAAGAAGTATTTGACGACATCAACCCTATTACAAACTTCACAGGAAATCTAGTACTGGAATTCGTCGGCTATAAACTTGATATGGAAAATATCAAGTATTCAGTTGAGGAATGTAAAGAAAGAGATGCAACTTATGCAGCGCCGCTTAAGGTGGCAGTAAGACTGCAAAACAAAGAAACAGGCGAAATAAAGGAACAGGAAGTTTTTATGGGGGATTTCCCGCTTATGACAGAGCAGGGAACATTCATAATTAATGGAGCTGAAAGGGTTATAGTAAGCCAGCTTGTAAGGTCTCCAGGAGTATACTACAACTCCGCCTTAGATAAAAGCGGTAAAAAATTATTTTCTTCAACAGTAATACCTATAAGAGGTGCTTGGTTAGAGTATGAAACTGATTCTAATGATATAATTTATGTTAGGATTGACAAAACAAGAAAACTTCCTATAACTATTCTAGCAAGAGCGATGGGATATGGAAGCGATCAAGAGCTTATAGAGTTTTTTGGCGAAGAAGAAAGATTAAAAGCTACTATAGAAAAGGATAATACTAAGACAAAAGAGGAAGCTCTTCTGGAAATTTATAAGAGGCTTAGGCCTGGTGAACCTCCTACTGTGGATAGTGCGGTTTCATTAATTGACTCACTATTCTTCGATGCTAAAAGATACGATTTGTCTAGAGTAGGAAGATATAAGTTCAATAAGAAGCTTGCTTTAGCATTAAGAATTGCTAATCAGATTTCAGCTAAGGATATAATTCATCCGGAAACAGGGGAAATACTTGTACAAAAAGGTGAAAAAATATCAAGGGAAAAGTCTATAGAGATTCAGGATGCTGGCATAAATATAGTTGATATCATAATCGAAGATAAAGTTATAAGGGTTATAGGTAACCATTTTGTTAATATAAGCAAACAGGTACCTTTTAACGTGGAGGATTTAAACATCAGAGAATTGGTGCATTATCCTACATTAAAAGAAATACTGAATAACTACTCTGATGAAGATGTGATTAAAGAAGAAATTAAAAAGAACATAAATAGATTAATTCCTAAGCATATAATAAGAGACGATATCTATGCTTCTATTAGCTATGAGCTTGGATTAGCATATGAGATAGGATATGTAGATGACATAGATCACTTAGGAAACAGAAGATTAAGATCTGTAGGAGAGCTTTTACAGAACCAATTTAGAATTGGACTTTCCAGAATGGAAAGAGTAGTAAAAGAAAGAATGACTATTCAGGATCAGGAAGGAATAACACCACAGGCCCTTATTAACATAAGACCTGTAGCTGCCTCCATTAAAGAATTCTTTGGAAGCTCTCAGTTATCCCAGTTCATGGATCAAACAAATCCATTATCTGAGTTAACTCATAAAAGAAGATTATCAGCCCTTGGTCCAGGAGGACTTTCAAGAGAAAGAGCGGGATTTGAAGTTAGAGACGTTCACCATTCCCATTATGGCAGAATGTGTCCTATTGAAACTCCTGAAGGACCAAACATAGGACTAATTAACTCTCTGGCTACATATGCCAGGGTAAATGAATATGGATTTATAGAAACTCCTTATAGATTAGTTGATAAGAAAACAGGTAAGGTTACAAATGAAATAAAATACTTTACAGCAGATGAGGAAGACCAATATCTGGTTGCTCAGTCTAATGAGCCATTAGATGAAGAAAACAGATTCTTGGATAAGAGGGTTACAGTTAGATATCTTGAAGATGTGATAGTTGTCCCAAGAGAAGATGTTGACATGATGGACGTATCTCCAAGACAGATAGTATCAGTAGCAACTGCTATGATACCATTCCTGGAAAATGACGATGCTTCCCGTGCACTTATGGGATCTAACATGCAGCGTCAGGCGGTTCCTCTATTAAGACCGCAGACACCTATCGTTGGAACCGGAATAGAATATAAAGCAGCTGTAGATTCAGGGGTACTTCCTAAGGCGAAAAATGCTGGAGTAGTTTCTTATGTAAGTGCAAATGAAATCAGGGTTAAGAGAGATTCTGACGGTGGTACTGACGTATACAGATTATTGAAGTTTAAAAGATCTAACCAAGGTACATGTATAAATCAAAGACCTATTGTTTCCAAAGGAGAAATAGTAGAAAAAGGAACTGTACTATCAGACGGACCATCTACTGATCTTGGAGAAATAGCACTAGGTAAGAACATAAGAATAGGATTTATCACTTGGGAAGGATATAACTACGAGGATGCTATGCTTATCTCCGAGGAATTGGTAAGGGATGATGTATTTACTTCTATTCATATCGAAGAATATGAATGTGAAGCCAGAGATACTAAACTTGGACCAGAAGAGATAACAAGAGATATTCCTAATGTAGGTGAAGATGCTCTTAAGGATATTGACGAAAGAGGTATAATCAGAATAGGAGCTGAAGTCAGATCCGGGGATATATTAGTAGGTAAGGTTACTCCTAAAGGAGAAACAGAGCTTACAGCAGAAGAAAGACTTTTAAGAGCTATTTTCGGTGAGAAGGCTAGAGAGGTTAGAGATACCTCATTGAGAGTGCCTCACGGAGAAGCTGGTATAATAGTTGATGTTAAAGTATTTACAAGGGAAAACGGGGATGAACTTCCTCCGGGAGTAAATGAGCTTGTAAGATGCTATATAGCTCAAAAGAGAAAAATATCCGTTGGAGATAAAATGGCAGGACGTCATGGTAATAAAGGGGTTATCTCAAGAATATTACCTGAAGAGGATATGCCTTTCCTTCCTGATGGAAGACCGCTTCAACTGTGTCTAAACCCATTAGGGGTTCCTTCACGTATGAATATCGGTCAGGTTCTTGAAGTGCATCTGGGATGGGCAGCACAAAAGCTGGGATGGCATATAGCTACTCCGGTATTTGATGGAGCCAATGAAAAAGATATAGAAGATTGTCTAAGGGATGCAGGTTATAATCCTGATGGAAAAACAGTGCTTTATGATGGTAGAACAGGGGAACCTTTCGATAACAGAGTTACTGTTGGTATAATGTATATATTAAAGCTGGCTCACCTTGTAGATGACAAGATTCACGCCAGATCCACAGGACCATACTCACTGGTTACTCAGCAACCTCTTGGTGGTAAAGCACAATTCGGAGGACAGAGATTTGGTGAGATGGAGGTTTGGGCTTTAGAAGCATATGGAGCAGCTCATACACTACAGGAGATTCTTACTGTAAAATCTGACGACGTAGTGGGAAGAGTTAAAACCTATGAGGCTATTGTTAAAGGTGAGAACATTCCAGAACCTGGAGTTCCAGAATCCTTTAAGGTTCTTATTAAAGAACTTCAAGCTCTATGCCTAAATGTAAAAGTACTTAACGATGACAATCAAGAAATTAAACTAAAGGAATCAGTAGAAGATGATTCTGAAGACTTAGATGTAAACATTGAAGGAACAGAGGAAGTTCCAGCTCCAGTTCCATCTGACGATTACGTTGCAGGTGAAGAGGAAGTTGAAGAGGAAATTGATGCAGATTATGATGACCTTCCTTTAGAAGACTTCCAGGGTGATTTAGGAATCGATGATTTTAATGATGAACATTAATCTATGAAGGGAGGATATACCCTTGTTTGAATTAAATAATTTTGATGCGATACAAATAGGTTTAGCATCTCCAGAGCAAATTAGAGAATGGTCTAGAGGTGAGGTTAAAAAACCTGAGACAATTAACTATAGAACATTGAAACCAGAAAAAGATGGTTTATTTTGTGAAAGAATATTTGGACCGATGAAGGACTGGGAATGTCACTGCGGAAAATATAAAAGAGTAAGATATAAAGGTATTGTATGCGATAGATGTGGTGTTGAAGTAACAAAAGCAAAGGTGAGAAGAGAAAGGATGGGGCACATTGAACTTGCTGCCCCTGTATCTCACATTTGGTATTTCAAAGGAATACCATCTAGAATGGGACTAATACTTGATATGTCTCCCAGATCTTTAGAAAAGGTGCTGTATTTTGCATCTTATGTGGTAATCGACCCAAAAGAAACTTCATTGCTTAAAAAGCAGCTTTTAAATGAAAAAGAATATAGAGAAGCTGTGGATAAATTTGGTGAAGAAAGCTTTACTGCAGGTATGGGAGCAGAAGCTATAAAAACACTTCTTCAGGAGATTGACTTAGACAGAATTTCTCAAGAACTTAAAGAAGAGTTAAAAACTAGTACAGGACAGAAAAAAGTAAGGATAATCAGAAGATTAGAAGTGGTTGAGTCCTTCAGAAAATCAGGCAATAAACCTGAGTGGATAATTGTGGATGTAATACCTGTTATCCCTCCGGATTTAAGACCTATGGTTCAGCTGGATGGAGGAAGGTTTGCTACCTCTGACCTTAATGATCTTTATAGAAGGGTTATAAATAGAAATAACAGGCTTAAAAAGCTTCTTGATTTAGGTGCGCCGGATATCATAGTAAGAAATGAAAAAAGGATGCTTCAGGAAGCTGTAGATGCCCTTATAGATAACGGAAGAAGAGGAAGACCTGTAACAGGACCTGGAAACAGACCTCTTAAATCCCTTTCAGATATGCTTAAGGGTAAGCAGGGAAGATTCAGACAAAACCTTCTTGGTAAGAGGGTTGACTATTCAGGAAGATCCGTTATAGTTGTAGGACCTGAACTTAAAATGTACCAATGCGGTCTTCCAAAAGAAATGGCTTTAGAGTTATTCAAGCCTTTCGTTATGAAGAAGCTTGTAGAAGATGGAATTGCACATAATATAAAAAGTGCTAAGAGAATGGTAGAAAGAGTTATGCCTCAGGTATGGGACGTACTTGAGGAGGTAATAGAAGATCATCCAGTTCTTCTAAACCGTGCTCCTACCCTTCACAGATTAGGAATTCAAGCTTTTCAGCCTGTTTTGGTTGAAGGTAGAGCAATTAAGCTTCATCCATTGGTATGTACAGCTTATAATGCGGATTTCGACGGAGACCAGATGGCTGTTCACGTGCCTTTATCCGTAGAAGCTCAGGCTGAAGCAAGATTCTTAATGCTTGCAGCAGGTAACATATTAAAGCCTTCAGACGGTAAACCTGTAAGCGTACCAACTCAGGATATGGTATTGGGATCTTATTACCTTACTATGGATAGGGAAGGCGCTAAGGGAGAAGGAAGAGTATTCAGCAGTGTAGAAGAAGCTTTAATGGCATATCAAGTAGGAGAAATTGCTATTCATGCTAAGATAAAAGTAAGAGTTTCTAGAGAAATAAATGGAGAAGTGACTAGTGGTATCATCGATACTACAATTGGTAAAGTGTTATTTAACGAATCTATTCCTCAAGATTTAGGCTTTGTTGACAGAAATGATGAAAATGAAGCTTTTAAGCTTGAAGTAGACTTTCTGATAACTAAGAAATCTCTTGGAAAGATTATAGATAAATGTTATATAAAACATGGACCTATAGCTACTTCCGTAATGCTTGATAAAATAAAGCAGAAGGGATATCATTACTCCACTATCGGTGCTATTACAGTTGCTGCATCTGATATGATAGTTCCTGAAGAAAAGAAGAAACTCCTTTCAGAAGCGGATGCTACAATAGACAAGATAGAAAAGATGTATAAGAGAGGCTTCATATCTGAAGAAGAAAGATATGAGCGTGTAATAGATAAATGGACTAAAACTACTGAAGAAGTAGCAGATGCCCTATATGCCAGCATGGATAAGTTCAATCCAATATTTATGATGGCTGATTCCGGTGCCAGAGGTTCTAAGTCACAGATTAAGCAGCTGGCAGGTATGAGAGGACTTATGGCTAATCCTTCAGGTAGAATCATAGAGCTTCCTATAAGAGCTTCCTTTAGAGAAGGACTGGATGTATTGGAATACTTTATTTCCACTCACGGTGCAAGAAAAGGTAATGCTGACACCGCTCTTAAAACAGCTGACTCCGGTTATTTAACAAGAAGACTTGTAGATGTCAGCCAGGATGTGATAGTAAGACAGGAAGACTGTGGCACTGAGGAAGGTATTTACGTAAGTGAAATTAAAGAAGGCAGCGATAGCATAGAACCTCTAAGCGAAAGACTTCAGGGTAGATATTCAGCTGAAGATATAATTAATCCTGAAACCGGTGAAGTAATGGTAGAAAAAAATACCTATATGGATCATGCTACAGCAGAAAGAGTTGCTAATACAGGCATTAAAAAAGTTAAAATAAGATCTGTATTTACATGTAAATCTAAAGTTGGAGTATGCTGCAGATGCTATGGTATGAACATGGCAACAGCACAGAAGATTAACATTGGTGAAGCAGTAGGTATAATAGCTGCTCAATCCATCGGAGAACCAGGAACACAGCTTACAATGAGAACCTTCCATACAGGGGGAGTTGCTGGAGCAGATATCACTCAAGGTCTTCCAAGGGTTGAAGAACTCTTTGAAGCAAGAAAGCCAAAAGGGCTGGCTATAGTAAGTGAGGTTGCAGGTACAGTAAGAATCGAAGAAACTAAAAAGAAGAGAACTGTATATGTAACTGCTGAAGATGGAGAAGAATTCAGCTATGATATACCATTTGGATCAAGATTAAAAATAGCAGAAGGTGACATAATAGAAGCAGGAGATGAAATAACCGAAGGATCAGTTAATCCTCATGACATTATGAGAATTAAAGGTGTGGAAGGAGTAAGACATTACCTTCTTTCAGAGGTTCAAAAGGTTTATAGACTACAGGGTGTTGACATCAATGATAAGCATCTTGAAGTTGTTGTCAGACAGATGACTAGAAAAATAAGAATTCTGGAATCCGGAGATACAGAGCTCCTTCCAGGAACAATGATAGATATGTTTGACTTCAAAGAAGAAAACGAAAGGGTAGAAATGCTTGGCGGAGAGCCTGCAAAGGGAGAACAAGTTCTTTTAGGAATAACAAAAGCAGCTTTAGCTACTGACTCCTTCCTATCAGCAGCATCCTTCCAGGAAACTACCAGAGTTTTAACAGATGCAGCTATCAAAGGAAAGATAGATCCGCTTCTTGGACTAAAAGAAAATGTTATTATAGGTAAGTTGATTCCTGCAGGAACAGGAATGGTTAGATATCGTTCAGTTAGATTAAACACAGAAAAGGATCCTTCAATAACCGAGTATGCTACAACTTACGAAGAATAAAAATATATTTTATTGACAGTGAAAAACTAAAATGATAAAATACAGTTTGTGTGATTTTATCATTGTTGTAATTCTGATAGTTATATCATTGTCTACATGACATAATGTGAGGCAAAGTTAAGACTTTGCCTCAATGTTGATGTTTATGAGGAGGTTATCTCATGGTAGACAGATTACAGGGAAAAAAAGTAGTAGGCATTAAACAGGCTACAAAAGCAATTAAAAGCGGTAAAGGTGATACATTATATGTAGCTAAAGATGCTGACGAAAGAGTAATAAATCCTTTGATAATGGTAGCTGACGAGCATGAGGTTACTACAATATTTGTGGATACCATGCGGGAATTAGGCAGGCTATCAGGGATAGATGTAGGGGCAGCTGCTACACTTATTATCAATGATTAATTTTGCTATTATCTTATTATAGATATAGATATAAAAAATGCAGGAGGTGAAACCATGCCAACTATTAGCCAATTAGTTAGAAAAGGCAGAAAAACCGTTGAGTACAAATCAGACTCACCAGCACTTAAGGAATGCCCTCAAAAGAGAGGTGTATGTACAGTAGTTAAAACTACAACTCCTAAGAAGCCTAACTCAGCTTTAAGAAAAATTGCGAGAGTAAGACTTACTAACGGATATGAAGTTACTGCGTACATTCCAGGTGTAGGCCATAATTTACAAGAGCACAGTGTTGTTCTTATAAAGGGTGGTAGAGTTAAAGACCTTCCTGGTGTTAGGTATCACATTGTAAGAGGAGCGTTAGACTCTGCAGGTGTAGCTAACAGAATGCAGGGAAGATCAAAATACGGTGCCAAAAGACCAAAGAAAAAATAATTAAGTTTAAGAGTTGAAATGGTGCTATGTCTTCAGCATTTAACATAGATTGATATAGATATTTGCAGAAGCCAGAGCATCTTGCGGTGATGAAATAACTCACCGAGTACCGATGAACTTAAATCTAAATGTTAAGGAGGGAAGAAAGATGCCAAGAAAAGGTCATATTGCTAAAAGAGATGTATTACCAGATCCAGTTTATAATAGCAAGGTTGTAACTAAGCTTATAAACAACATAATGGAAGATGGTAAAAAAGGAGTAGCACAGAACGTTTGCTACGAAGCTTTTGAAATAATAAACCAAAAAACAGGCAAAGATGCATTAGAAGTTTTCGAAGCAGCTATGAATAATATCATGCCTCTTCTTGAGGTTAAGTCAAGAAGAATCGGTGGTGCAAACTACCAGGTTCCAATTGAGGTTAGACCAGAAAGAAGACAGACATTAGGTATAAGATGGCTGCTAGTAGCTGCCAGAAAAAGAGGAGAAAAGTACATGAGAGAAAGACTTGCTTATGAACTAATCGATGCTTCAAACAATACCGGTGCAGCTGTTAAAAAGAGAGAAGATATGCATAAAATGGCAGAAGCTAATAAGGCTTTCGCACATTACAGATATTAATTTTAAAACTGTTTTGGCAGAAATGTCAAAACAGTTTTGTCGAATTGAAAACATAAGCTGAGAGGAGGAAAAAAACGTGGCAAGAGAATTTCCTTTAGAGAAATTTCGTAATATAGGAATAATGGCTCATATAGATGCTGGTAAAACAACTACAACTGAGCGTATATTATTCTATACCGGAAAGACTCATAAAATAGGTGAAACTCATGAAGGTGCATCTCAGATGGACTGGATGGAGCAAGAAAAAGAAAGAGGTATAACAATTACTTCTGCTGCAACAACATGTCAGTGGAAAGGTCATACCATAAATATAATTGATACACCAGGACACGTAGACTTTACAATAGAGGTTGAAAGATCATTAAGAGTACTTGATGGTGCTGTTACTGTTCTTGACGCGAAGAGCGGAGTTGAACCTCAGACAGAAACAGTATGGAGACAGGCGGATAAATACGGAGTACCTAGAATGGTATACGTTAATAAAATGGATGCCACAGGTGCAGATTTTTATAACTGTATCAATACAATCAGAGACAGATTAAAAGCTAATGCAGTAGCAATACAAATTCCTTTAGGTCAGGAAAGTGACTTTGTAGGAATGGTAGACCTTATAACAATGGTAGCTACTGTTCATAAGGATGACTTAGGAAAAGAGCTTGAAGAAACTGAAATCCCAGCAGAATTAAAAGAAAGAGCTGAGGAATACAGAAATCTATTAATCGAAGCAGTTGCTGAAACTGACGAAGAATTAATGATGAAATACCTTGAAGGTGAAGAAATAACTGAGGAAGAAATCCATACAGCTATTAGAAAAGCTACTATTGCCAATGAAATGGTTCCTGTAATCTGTGGTTCTTCTTACAAGAACAAAGGTGTTCAGGAAATGATAGATGCAGTTGTTGCTTACATGCCATCACCTTTAGATATCCCTGCAGTTAAAGGTTCTAAACCTGAAACTGGAGAAGAAGATGAAAGAGAAGCTAGTGATGATGCTCCAATGGCTGCATTAGCATTCAAAATTGCAACTGACCCATTTATCGGTAGATTAGCATTTACAAGAGTATACTCAGGAGTTATGGAGAGCGGTACTTATGTATTAAACTCCACAAAAGGAAAGAAAGAAAGAATCGGTAGACTTCTTAGAATGCATGCTAACCACAGACAGGAAGTTGAAGAGCTGAGAGCAGGAGACTTAGGAGCAATAGTTGGTCTTAAGGATACAACTACAGGAGATACCCTATGTTCAGATAGCTCACCAATCATACTTGAAAGTATGGAATTCCCAGAGCCAGTTATTAATGTTGCTATTGAGCCAAAAACTAAAGCTGGTCAAGAAAAGATGGGTATTGCCCTTGCAAAACTTGCTGAAGAAGATCCATCCTTCAGAACTTATACTGACCAAGAAACAGGTCAAACAATCATAGCAGGTATGGGAGAGCTTCACCTTGAAATCATAGTTGACAGACTTCAAAGAGAATTCAAGGTTGAATGTAATGTTGGTGCTCCTCAGGTTGCTTACAAAGAAACTATCAGAAAAGCTGTTAAAGCTGAAGGTAAGTTTGTAAGACAGTCCGGTGGACGTGGACAGTACGGACACTGCTGGATTGAAATGCAGCCTCATGAAGGTGATTATGTATTTGAAAATGGTATAGTTGGTGGTGTAGTTCCAAGAGAATACATTCCTGCTATAGATAATGGTATTAGAGAAGCATCCGACAGCGGTGTTATCGGAGGATACCCAGTTATCAACTTCAAAGTTAGACTTTTTGATGGTTCCTACCATGAAGTTGACTCCTCAGAAATGGCATTTAAGATTGCCGGTTCCATGGCATTTAAAAACGCTATGCATAAGGCAGACCCAGTACTCCTTGAGCCTATGATGAAGGTTGAAGTAATCGTACCTGAAGAATACATGGGAGACGTAATGGGAGATATTAACTCAAGAAGAGGTAGAATTGAAGGAATGACTCCAAGAAACGGAGTTCAGGTTATCAAATCTATGGTTCCACTTTCTGAAATGTTTGGATATGCAACTACACTTAGATCAAGAACTCAGGGTAGAGGAGTATATTCAATGGAATTTGATCATTATGAAGAAGTTCCAAAGAGCATTCAGGAGCAAATAGTAGGAAAGAAAGCTTAAAAGAAAGCACATTAAAATAATGTTTAACCCATAAGGAGGATTCAAAAATGTCAAAGGCTAAATTCGAAAGAAGCAAACCACACGTAAATATTGGAACAATTGGTCACGTAGACCACGGTAAGACAACATTAACAGCAGCTATTACATCTGTACTAGCAAACCAAGGATTTGCAGAAGCA
>NZ_CCXI01000006.1 GCF_000820705.1 Clostridium polynesiense
GTTATCTGTTAATTAGATAATGAATTCTAATAATTAACTAAAGAAAAACCGTTGATAATTTATTCAAAGAATTTCATAGCTGGTAATGGTCAGTGCGCAATGATCTGCTGTGAAATCAAAGTGAAAATTGTTAATGTAAAAATAAGAGCCGCTGCTCAAGGAACTGATAATAGTTCCCTGTGCAGTGGTTTTTCTTATAATACTATGGAAAAAAATGGGTTAAATCATGATGGTTATGATATAATGTGGTTTATAAAAATAAATTATTAAAGCTAGGGGAGAGGAATATGATAAAAAAAATTTTGAAGATTATAGTTCCGAGCTTATTAATACTATCCTTTATTTTAATTGACAGGAGAATAGAGTCCAGCAAGAACATTCTAGTTGGGCTATATTTAATTTTTCCAATGATATTCATTATTCAGGGAGGCCTATATAAAGATTTTAAAAAGGAGCTTGTTGCAGGGTTTATGTTGTCCTCAATGGCAGTTTTATCTATGGATTTTCTATACAAAATGAACAGCATACTACCGGTGTTGGTGATTTATATAGCGTTGGGATTGATTTCGTTTTTTATTATGAAAATTAAAAAATGAAAAGATGAGGCGAGGGGAGAAGTGAGAGGTCGGATATCAGAGGTGAGAAGAGAGAGGGGAATTGAGGTTTAAGAATGCAGAATTAAGGAGGAGATTCCTGAGTTCATTTTTAAAATTATATAAAAAAGAACTCCTATAGTTTTATATAATTCATTTTAATTCCTGATTTAATGAATTTTTAATTGTTAATTGGATGAATTTTTTTCTTGAACTTTTCTCATATTAATTATATAATGATTCAGTGCTTCTAAAACCGTGATAACTTCTAGGTTACTGCAATAAATTTCGCATTTAAAATGTTAAAAACTATTGTAATAGACTTATTTTTATTGTATAATATAGAAGTTGTTAAGCAAACAGCGATGATTCAAGAGGTTGCCGGACTTCCGGGGAATTCTTGATGAGTATGTCAGGATCTAAGAATCCGACGACGGGTAGTCTGTACTTTCAGGAGTGCTGCCTATAAGGTTAAGATACACCAGGCAGAGTTTACAGAACGTCCGCTGTTGTGCGTTAGAAGTAAAGCGTACATGAAAAGGAGGGAAACCATAATGTCAAAACAAAAAATAAGAATAAGATTAAAGGCTTTTGATCACTCAATACTTGATCAATCAGCTGAAAAGATTGTTGAAACTGCAAAATCAACTGGTGCAAAGGTTACTGGTCCAGTTCCGCTTCCAACTGACAAAGAAGTTATTACAATTCTTAGAGCAGTTCACAAGTATAAAGACTCCAGAGAGCAGTTCGAGATCAGAACTCACAAGAGATTAATCGACATCGTTAATCCATCACCAAAAACAGTTGATGCATTAATGAGACTGGATTTACCAGCTGGTGTTGACATCGAAATAAAACTATAAATCTTCCGGTTACGGATATAAATAAGAGTATGAACTATTATGACTGCAGGTCAGTCCGCTAATTAGTTTAGGAGGTGTAACTACATGAAAAAAGCAATAATAGGCAGAAAGATTGGAATGACTCAAATCTTCGACGAAAGGGGTAAGGTTGTTCCAGTAACAGTAGTAGAAGCAGGACCATGCGTTGTACTACAAAAAAAGACAGTTGAGAAAGATGGTTACGAGGCAATACAGGTTGCCTACGGTGATGTTAAGGAAAAGTTAGTTAATAAACCTAAGAAAGGCCATTTTGAAAAGGCTGGAGTTGCTTTAAAGAAATATATAAAAGAATTCAGATTTGAAGATATCAGCTCATATGAAGTTGGTAATGAGATTAAAGCTGATGTATTCCAAGCTGGAGATAAGGTTGATGTATCAGGTTTATCAAAAGGTAAGGGATTCCAAGGTACTATAAAGAGATGGAATGGACACAGAGGACCTATGACTCACGGTTCCAAGTTCCACAGAGCTGTTGGTTCCATGGGTGGATCATCTGACCCAGCAAGAACTTTCAAAAACAAAAAAATGCCAGGACATATGGGGCATGTAAATACTACAGTATTAAATCTGGAAGTAGTTAAAGTTATAGCTGAAAAGAATTTAATCCTTATAAAGGGTGGAATTCCAGGACCAAACAAAAACATCGTAGTAATCAGAAATAGCGTTAAGGCTTAATACTGGTAGAAAGGAGGATGCAGAATGCCTACAGTAGGATTATTTAATAAAGAAGGACAAAAAGTTGGAGATATCCAATTAGCAGAAAATGTATTTGGTGTAGAAGTTAATCAAAATGCTATGCATCAAGTAGTATTAGCATTACTAGCTAATAAGAGACAGGGAACTCAATCTGCTAAAACAAGAGCAGAGGTTTCCGGCGGTGGAATAAAGCCTTGGAGACAAAAAGGTACTGGTAGAGCTAGACAGGGTTCTATAAGATCACCTCAATGGATACATGGTGGAATAGTTTTTGCACCAAAGCCAAGAGACTACAGAGTATCCATTCCAAAGAGCATGAGAAGAGTTGCTATGAAATCTGCTTTAACTAGCAAAGTACAAGACAACCAGATGGTAGTTCTTGAAGCACTTGAAATAGCTGCTCCAAAGACTAAAGAAATAGTTAAAATGTTAAATGCATTTGAAGCAAAGAAAACTTTAATAGTTACAGCTGAATCCAATGAAATGGTATTTAAATCAGCAAGAAATATTGAAGGTGTTTCAGTAATGCCTGTAAACAACATCAATGTTTATGATTTATTAAAGTTTGAGAAGCTTATTATAACAAAGGATGCTGTATCTAAGATTGAGGAGGTGTACGCATAACGAAATTAACAAGCCATGATATAATCAGAAAGCCAGTTATAACTGAAAAGAGTATGGCAGCTATGGCGGAAAAGAAATACACCTTTATCGTTCATATGACAGCTAACAAATCTCAAATAAAGAGAGCTGTTGAAGAAGTTTTTGGTGTTAAAGTTTTAGATGTTAAAACTATAAGAACCGTAGGAAAAACAAAAAGAGTTGGCGTACATGTTGGTAAGAGAGCAGATCAAAAGAAAGCTATCGTTACACTAACAGCAGACAGCAAGAACATAGAGTTCTTTGAAGGAATGCAATAATAAAATAAGCAGTTATAGGCTAGAAGCCTGAAAAGCGAAACGAGGAGGGAAATCAAGATGGCAGTTAAAAAGTTTAGACCTACCACTCCATCAAGAAGAGAAATGACAATGCCTACCTTTGAAGAGATAACTACAGATAAACCTGAGAAATCTCTGCTTGTAGCATTGAATAAAACCGGTGGTAGAAACGTTCAAGGAAAAATAACTGTTAGACACCACGGCGGTGGAGCAAAACAAAAATATAGAATAATTGACTTTAAGAGAAATAAAGATGGTATACCTGCAAAGGTTGCAACTATAGAGTATGATCCAAACAGATCTGCTTATATTTCACTTGTAGTTTATGCAGATGGAGAGAAGAGATACATAATAGCTCCAGTTGGGTTAAAAGTTGGAGATGTTGTTGTTTCAGGTCCAGACGCTGATATTAAACCAGGTAATACACTTCCTCTTAAGAATATTCCTGTTGGTACAGTTGTTCACAATGTTGAACTTCAGGCAGGAAAAGGAGCTCAAATGGTTAGAGCTGCTGGATCATCAGCACAGCTTATGGCTAAAGAGGGAAACTTAGCTACATTAAGATTACCTAGTGGTGAAGTTAGATACGTAAGAGTAGAATGCAGAGCTACTATAGGTACAGTTTCTAATTTAACTCATGAAATTGTTAATATAGGTAAAGCTGGTAGAAAGAGACATATGGGATGGAGACCTACAGTTAGAGGTTCCGTAATGAACCCTGTTGATCACCCACACGGTGGTGGTGAAGGTAAGACTCCAGTAGGTAGACCTAGTCCACTTACTCCATGGGGTAAACCAGCACTTGGATATAAGACAAGAAAGACAAAGAAATATTCCGATAGAATGATAATTAAAAAGAGGAAATAGTAAGAGGAGAGTAAATTCTCTTCTTACTGAAGCCTTAGAAGAGTTCACGAAGGGAGGCAAATCCATTGAGTAGATCAATCAAAAAAGGACCTTTTGCACATGAAGGACTTTTAAAGAAAATAGAAGAAATGAACAATGCTAATGAAAAAAAGGTTGTTAAGACCTGGTCAAGAAGCTCAACTATATTTCCACAAATGATTGGCCACACAATTGCCGTACATGATGGAAGAAAACATGTACCAGTATATATATCAGAAGATATGGTTGGACATAAGCTTGGAGAGTTCGCTTTAACAAGAACTTATAGAGGCCATGTTAATAACGAAAAAACTTCCAAAAGAAAATAGTGCCTGGAAAGGAGGAAACATAAATGGAAGCTAGAGCTATAGCTAAATATGTAAGAATGTCTCCAATGAAAGTTGGGGTAGTTCTAGACTTAATCAGAGGAAAAAGTGTTAATGAGGCTATTGCCATTTTAGAATATACTCCAAAGGATGCTGCTGTTGTTGTTAATAAAGTATTAAAATCAGCTGTGGCAAATGCAGAGAATAATCTGAATTTAGATAAAGAAAGACTTTATGTTGCAGAGGCTTATGTAGGTCAAGGTCCAATACTTAAGAGATTCAGACCACATGCTCAAGGAAGAGCCTTCAGCATTCATAAGAAAACTAGCCACGTTACATTAAGTGTAAAAGAAAGAGCTTAAAAAGAAGGAGGGAAACAAGAGTGGGACAAAAAGTACATCCTCATGGATTAAGAGTTGGTGTAATTAAGGATTGGAATGCAAAATGGTTCGCAGACAAGAGAAATTTTGCAGACAATCTAGTAGCAGACCAAGAAATAAGAGAATTTGTAAAAAAAGCTCTATTTAACTCTGGGATTTCTAAGATTGAAATCGAGAGAGCTGCAAAAAGAGTTAAATTAAATATATATACTGCTAAGCCTGGAGTTGTAATTGGAAAAGGTGGATCAGGTATAGAAAACTTAAAGAAAAACTTAAAAAATGAATTAGGACTAAATAATGTTTTAATAAATATCGTTGAAGTTAAAAATACTGAAGTTGATGCTCAGTTAATGGCAGAAAATATAGCTGCGCAGCTTGAAAAGAGAATATCTTTCAGAAGAGCTATGAAGCAGACTATTCAAAGAGCTATGAGAGCTGGAGCAAAGGGAGTTAAAACTTCATGTTCAGGAAGACTTGGCGGTGCTGAAATAGCTAGAACAGAACATTATCATGAAGGAACTATTCCACTACAAACATTAAGAGCTGATATAGAATATGGTTTTGCGGAAGCAAATACTACTTATGGAAAAATTGGTGTTAAGGTTTGGGTTTATAAAGGAGAAGTCCTTCCAGTTAAAAAAGCTGTTAAAGAAGAAGCTAACGCATAGGAAAGGAGGAATTCAGCATGTTAATGCCTAAGAGAGTTAAACATCGTAAAGTGCAGAAGGGCAGAATGAGAGGAAAAGCAACTAGAGGAAACTTTATTGCATACGGAGATTACGCAATTCAAGCCACAGAATGCGGTTGGATTACAAGCAATCAAATCGAAGCTGCCAGAATTGCTATTAATAGATATGTAAGAAGAGGAGGAAAACTTTGGATAAAGATTTTCCCAGATAAACCAATAACTGAAAAGCCTGCTGAAACACGTATGGGTTCCGGTAAAGGTTCACCAGAATATTGGGTAGCCGTAGTAAAACCAGGCAGAGTTTTATTTGAATTATCAGGAGTTAACGAAGAAACTGCAAGAGAAGCTATGAGACTTGCTCAACATAAACTACCTGTTAAGACTAAATTTGTTACAAGAAAAGATTTTGAGGAAATGGGTGGTGAAAGTAATGAAGGCTAGAGAGTTAAGAGAACTGAGAAGCAATGATTCTCAAGATTTAAAAGTTAAGCTTAACGATCTTAAGACTGAATTATTTAACTTAAGATTCCAGCTAGCTACAGGCCAACTAGAAAATCCTATGAGAATAAGAGAAGTAAAAAAATCTATCGCCCAAATTAAGACTATAATCAGAGAAGAAGAGATCAGAAGGGCTTTTGAACAGTAATCTGAAAGGAGGTTCGCCCCATGGAAAGAGCATATAGAAAGACAAGAATCGGAAGGGTTGTTTCTGATAAAATGGATAAAACAATAGTAGTAGCTGTTGAAACTAAGGTTAGACATCCGCTTTACGGAAAAACAGTTAACAGAACTACTAAATTTAAAGCTCATGATGAAAATAACGAAGCAAACATTAATGATAGAGTATTAATTATGGAAACTAGACCACTATCCAAGGATAAGAGATGGAGAATGGTAGAAATAATTGAAAGAGCGAAATAGTATGTTCTAGTACTGAAAGGAGGTTAATTTCATGATACAGCAACAAACATTACTAAATGTTGCAGATAACTCAGGTGCTAAAGAAGTTATGTGCATAAGAGTATTAGGTGGTTCCAAAAGAAGGTATGGAAACATTGGAGATATAATCGTTGCTAGCGTTAAAAGTGCAACACCAGGCGGAGTTGTTAAAAAAGGCGATGTTGTTAAGGCCGTTATAGTTAGATCTGTTAAAGGATTAAGAAGAGCTGACGGTTCATATATCAGATTCGATGAAAACGCAGCTGTTATAATAAAAGAAGATAAAAACCCAAGAGGAACACGTATCTTCGGACCAGTTGCTAGGGAGCTTAGAGATAAGGAATTTAACAAGATATTATCTTTAGCACCTGAAGTTCTATAAGATTAGGAGGTGGCTAAGGTGAAGGTACACGTTAGAAAGAATGACACAGTAATGGTTATTTCAGGTAAGGATAAAGGTAAAACTGGTGAAGTTTTAGCTGTTATGCCTAAAAACGGGAAGGTTCTTGTTAAGGGTGTTAACATAGTAAGCAAGCATGAAAAGCCAAGCAAAGCTAACATGCAGGGCGGAATAATTAAGGTTGAAGCACCTATTTACAGCTCTAAAGTAATGCTATACTGCAAAAAGTGCAAAAATGTAACTAGAATAGCAAATAAAATATTAGATGACGGCACAAAAGTTAGAGTATGTAAGAAGTGTAACGAAACATTCTAGTCTTTGAAAGGAGGTACATCAAATGATTCCAAGACTTCAAGAGAAGTATGAAAAAGAAATAGTTCCAGCTTTAATGGAAAAGTTCGGATATAAAAATATAATGCAGGTACCAAAACTTGAGAAAATAATAATCAACATGGGAATTGGTGAAGCTAAAGAAAATTCAAAAGTTCTTGAATCCGCTTTAGCAGATCTTCAGATAATAGCAGGTCAAAAGCCAGTTATTACAAGAGCAAAAAAATCAGTTGCCAACTTTAAAATAAGAGAAAACATGCCAATAGGATGCAAGGTTACTTTAAGAAAACAACAGATGTATGAATTTGCTGACAAGTTAATGTCAATAGCTCTTCCAAGAGTTAGAGACTTTAGAGGAGTTTCAGCAAAAGCATTTGACGGTAGAGGTAACTATGCTCTAGGTATAAAAGAGCAATTAATATTCCCAGAAATTGAGTACGATAAAGTAGACAAAGTAAGAGGAATGGATATTGTGTTTGTAACTACTGCAAAGACAGACGAGGAAGCAAGAGAGTTATTAAGATTTCTTGGTATGCCATTTGCTCAATAATAAGGAGGGAAAATCGTGGCACGTAAAGCTTTAATTGAAAAGTGGAACAAAGAACCTAAATATAAAACAAGAGCTTATACAAGATGCAGATTATGTGGAAGACCACACGCTGTACTAAGAAAGTTCGGAATCTGCAGAATTTGCTTCAGAGAACTTGCTTATAAGGGTGAAATTCCAGGCTGCAAAAAAGCAAGCTGGTAATATCATAGTGTAATGAAAGGAGGCATATATACATGGTTATGACAGATCCTATCGCAGATTTGCTAACACGTATTAGAAATGCAAATGCTGTAAAACATGAAATAGTAGAAATTCCTTCATCAAACGTTAAGAAGGCAATTGTTAATATATTACTTGAAGAAGGATATATCAAAGGTATCGAAGAGTATACCGATGGTGTAGTTCCAATGATGAGAGTAGCATTAAAGTATGGAGCTAATAAAGAAAGAGTTATAACTGGTTTAAGAAGAATATCAAAACCTGGTTTAAGAGTTTATTGCAAAAAAGAAGATATTCCTAAGGTTTTAAATGGTTTGGGAGTAGCGGTAATATCAACTTCACAGGGAATTATTACTGATAAAGCTGCCAGAAAGCAAGGCCTTGGTGGAGAAGTTCTCTGCTATATATGGTAATTATACGGCAGAGAGTTTTAACTGATTAGAACATAATTATTTATAGTTTTGCTATATTTAAAAATGGAAACAGAGTAGTGAATTATCATTACATTTATAACGAATAAATTTTTGTAACATTTTGCTGTTACATGCACAACAGAAATACAGGAGGTGCGATTATGTCAAGAGTTGGTAGATTACCCATAGTTATACCAGCTGGCGTGACTGTGACTGTAACACCAGACAACGTTGTTACAGTTAAGGGACCAAAAGGTCAGTTAGTAAAGACTATGCATAAAGATATGAATATTGCTATTGAAGATAATTCTGTAGTTGTAACAAGACCAAGTGATGTAAAAGAGCACAGAGCTCTACACGGTTTGACAAGAGCATTAATTAACAATATGGTTATCGGCGTAAGCGAAGGATACCAAAAGACATTAGAACTTATAGGTGTTGGTTACAGAGCACAGCTTCAAGGCAAGAAGTTAGTTATGAACTTAGGTTTTTCCCATCCAGTTGAGGTTGAAGCTCCAGAAGGAATTACCTTTGAAATACTTGCGGCTAACAAAGTAGCTGTAAAAGGAATTGATAAAGAATTAGTTGGAGATATATCAGCAGATATCAGAAGCTGGAGATTGCCAGAACCTTACAAGGGCAAAGGTATCAAGTATGAGAACGAAGTTATCAGACGTAAGGAAGGTAAAACTGGTAAGAAGTAATAGGAAAGGAGTGAACTAAATGTTCAAGAAGCAATCTAGACAAGAACAAAGAGAGAGACGTCATCTAAGAGTTCGTAAAAAAGTTTTCGGAACAGCTGAAAGACCAAGATTTTCAGTTTTCAGAAGCGAAAAGAACATTTATGCTCAGATTATCGATGATGTTAAAGGTGTTACTTTAGTTGCTGCATCAAGCTTGGATAAAGATTTTGAAGGCTTAGGAAGCAATAAAGAAGCTGCTAAAAAGGTTGGAGAAATCATCGCTAAAAAAGCTTTAGATAAGGGAATTAATTGTGTAGTATTTGATAGAGGTGGCTTCATTTACCACGGAAGAGTAAAAGAGCTTGCTGAAGGTGCAAGAGAAGCTGGTCTACAATTCTAAAAGAAGAAGGAGGGAAATAAATGAGAATCGATCCTAGCACACTTGACCTTAAAGAAAAAGTTGTGTTTATAAATAGAGTTACTAAGGTTGTTAAGGGTGGTAGAAATTTCAGATTCAGCGCACTAGTTGTTGTTGGTGACGAAAATGGCCACGTTGGCGTTGGAATGGGTAAATCCGTTGAAATCCCTGAAGCAATCAGAAAAGGTATCGAAGACGCTAAAAAGAATTTAGTTAAAGTTGAAATGGTAGGAACAACAATTCCTCATGAAATATACGGTAGATTTGGAACTGGTAAAGTTTTAATAATGCCAGCTGTAGAAGGAACTGGAGTTATTGCTGGAGGTCCTGCGAGAGCCGTTCTTGAGCTAGCTGGATTAAAAGATGTTAGAGCTAAGTCATTAGGCTCCAATAACCCTAGAAACATGGTTAACGCGACTATTAACGGATTGGCTGAGCTTAGATCTGCAGAGCAGATTGCTAAGCTAAGAGGAAAATCCGTTGAAGAGATTTTAGGTTAGGAGGGATTACCTTGGCTAGACTAAAAATAACATTAGTTAAGAGCTTAATAGGCAGAAAGGTTTCTCATAAAGCTACTGCAGAAGCTCTTGGACTAAACAAGATTGGTAAGACAGTTGAGCATGAGGATACTCCTCAGATTAAAGGTATGATAAATAAAATTGATTATCTTCTAAAAGTTGAAGAAGTATAATAACGAGGAGGTGCAGCAGAATGAAACTTCACGAGTTAAAACCAGCAGCTGGAAGCAGAAAAGCTCCAAAGAGAGTTGGTAGAGGAACTGGTTCAGGACTTGGTAGAAATGCCGGTAAGGGTGAAAAGGGCCAAAAGGCTAGATCCGGAGGCGGAGTAAGACCAGGATTTGAAGGAGGACAGATGCCTTTATACAGAAGACTTCCTAAAAGAGGTTTTACAAACATTTTTGCTAAAGAGTATGTTGAATTAAACGTTGATAGATTAAATATATTTGAAAACGGAACAGAAGTTACTCCTGAACTTCTACTTGAAACTAGAGTAGTAAGCAAGATTAAAGACGGAGTTAAGATATTAGGAAATGGTAACCTAGAGAAGAGCTTAACAGTTAAGGCAGCAAAATTCTCTAAGTCAGCAGCTGAAAAAATCGAAGCAGCTGGAGGAAAAGTTGAGGTGATTTAACATGCTATCAACCCTACGAAATGCCTGGAAGGTTCCGGATTTAAAGAAAAGAATATTATGGACATTATTCTTTGTAGCAATTTTCAGGATGGGAAATCATATTCCTGTTCCTGGAATTGATACGGCACAGCTCAGCAATTTTACACAACAATCCGGAAGTTTACTTAATTTTTATGATTTGATTTCTGGAGGTGCCTTAAGCAGCTTTAGTATATTTGCTATGGGAGTAGTACCGTATATAAATGCTTCAATTATAATGCAATTATTAACCATAGGGATACCTCAACTTGAACAGCTTTCAAAAGAAGGCGAAGATGGAAGAAGAAAAATTCAGAACATAACAAGATATGTAGCACTGGTTTTAGGGGTTATTCAATCCTATGGTGCTTATATTTTAATAGCTAAAGCAGGAGCATTAAGAGATTACTCAAACCTAAATTTGGCTACAATATTAATAGTACTTGTAGCTGCATCAACTTTCTTAATGTGGCTAGGTGATCAAATTACTGTAAAAGGTTTGGGAAATGGTGTTTCACTGCTAATATTCGTAAATATTATTTCTAGAATGCCATCTACTGCATTCAAAATAGCAGGATTTAAAAAAGCACAGGAAGCTACATCAATAGATATTATAGTGTTTGTGCTATTTGCACTAGCTTTACTGGCGGCAACAATTATACTATCTTTAGCCGAAAGAAGAATTTCAGTACACTACGCAGGAAAATCCGTAGGTAATAAAATATATAAAGGACAAACAACCCATATTCCAATAGGAGTAATATCTTCTGCGGTTATAGCTATAATTTTTGCTATGTCCGTAATGCAGTTTCCTACTACTGTAGCTCAGTTCTTCCCAGGATCCTGGTTTGATAAAGTTATAGTAAACGCAAAGTACAGCCCATTTAAACATAATTCAGTACTATATGCTTTCGTATACGCAGCCTTAACTATATTCTTTACATGGTTTTACTCTCAGGTTACATTTAAACCGGAGGAAATGGCAGAGAACATGAATAAATCTGCTGGTTTTATTCCCGGTGTTAAACCTGGTAAGGCAACTGAAAAGCATATAGAAAGAATTTTAGATAGGTTATCAATAATAGGAGGAATATTTGCAGCAGTAATTGCATTATCACCTATTATAATAGATACTTTAACACCTTTTAAAGACTTAGCATTTGGGGGAACAGCACTCCTGATAATTGTTGGAGTAGCTATGGATGTCATGAGACAGTTGGAATCACAACTGGTAATGAGACATTATCAAGGATTCCTTAAGTAGTATTTTTTGGAGATGATGATTCATTGAAAATAGTATTATTAGGTCCTCCCGGTGCGGGTAAGGGCACTCAGGCTAAGTCAATTTGTAACAGATATAATATACCTCATATTTCTACTGGAGATATATTCAGAAAGAATATGTCGGAGAACACTCCATTAGGTATAGAGGCAAGAAAGCATATAGATAAAGGTTATTTAGTACCTGATGATATCACTATTAATATGGTGTATGAAAGATTGCAAGCGGAAGATTGTAAAGATGGTTATCTATTAGATGGTTTTCCTAGAACAGTTAAACAGGCAGAAGCTTTAGAAAGATTTCTAAAAGAGAAAAATGAAAGTTTGACCGTTGCTTTGTTAATTCAAGTTCCAAGAGAATTCATTATTGAAAGAATGACCGGAAGAAGAGTTTGCCCAGCATGTGGTGCAAGCTACCATACGAAGTTTAATATGCCTATAATTGCAGGTAAGTGCGATATATGCGGTAGTGATATTATACAGAGAAAAGATGATACTGAGGAAACAGTCAGAGAAAGACTTGATGTATATAAAGCTCAAACTCAGCCCCTGATTGATTTCTATGAAGATAGAAATGTACTTTCAAAGGTTGATGGAACTAAAGCTATAAACGAGGTATTTGAAAGTATCTGTAACATCCTAGGAGAGAAAATATGATTATTATTAAGAGTAACCACGAAATAGATTTAATGCGTAAAGCAGGTAGAGTAGTAGAAAATACTCTTTTAAAACTTGAAGAAATCATTAAACCCGGGATAACTACTTCAGAAATTGATAAATTGGCAGAAGAATTTATAACTAAGCAAGGAGCTCTTCCATCCTTTAAAGGGTATCATGGATTCCCTGCATCAATATGTTCATCTGTAAATGATGAGGTGGTGCATGGGATACCAGGCAACAGAGTACTTCAGGAAGGGGACATAATCAGTATAGACTGTGGTGCTGTTTTAAATGGATATCACGGCGATGCTGCCAGGACTATTCCTGTTGGAAAAGTCTCTGATGATGCAATTAAACTCATAGAGATAACGAAGGAAAGCTTCTTTAAAGGGTATGAAAAAGCTAAATCAGGGAATAAGCTAACAGATATTTCTTTTGCGATACAAGGTTATATTGAAGAAAACGGCTTTTCTGTAGTAAGAGACTATGTAGGTCACGGTATTGGCCGTAATATGCATGAAGATCCTAGCGTTCCTAACTTTGGAAGACCAGGTAGAGGACCTAAGTTAAGCGCTGGTATGGTTTTAGCCATAGAACCCATGGTTAATATAGGCACTTATCATGTAAAAACACTAGCTAATGGCTGGACAGTAGTTACTGTGGATGGAAAATATTCTGCACACTATGAAAATACTGTGGCTATATTACCAGAAGGTCCGGAAATTTTAACTCTTACACTATAGGCATAAAAGTGCTGCTTAGTTATAAATTCACATTGTGCCTGATTATTTAATAATGGCAATGTTAATTTATGGCTAAGGTAATCATCGAGGTGAAAAGTTTGCAAAACAATGACTTAATAGGTAGATTAGTTGTTTCAATAGCCGGAAGGGATACGAGGGAGCCATATATAGTCATTGATAATGTAGGCATAGACTATTTACTTCTTGCTAATGGATGTACTAAAACCATAGAAAAGCCTAAAAAGAAAAAGCTTAAACATCTAAACTTAACTAATGTAGTTAGTGAAGAAATTAAAAAAGCTATCTTTCAAAGGAATAAAAATACAGATATTATGATTAGAAAATTTCTAAAGCTTGAAGGCATTGTTAAGGAGGGTTGATTACCTTATGTCAAAAGATGATGTTATAGAAATGCAGGGAGTAGTGCTTGAGTCACTGCCAAATGCGATGTTTGAAGTGGAACTGGAAAGCGGCCACAAAATACTGGCTCATATTTCAGGAAAGCTGAGAATGAATTTTATCAGAATTCTTCCCGGTGATAAAGTTACCGTAGAGTTATCACCCTACGATTTAACAAGAGGAAGAATTACATGGAGAGCTAAATAACAAGCGCTGTTAATAGATGTTGTTAAGTGCTTACAAGGAAAACAAGGAGGGTTTGCGATGAAAGTAAGACCATCAGTTAAGCCTATTTGCGAAAAGTGCAAGATTATAAGAAGAAAAGGAAAAGTAATGGTAATCTGTGAAAATCCTAAGCACAAGCAAAAACAAGGCTAAGCTTGAGTTTGTGTAGCAAAAATTGTTTGACTTTTAATGAAAAGTCAAATATGATAGTATAGGCATAAAAATTTTAATAGCTAATCGCTAATGAAATTTTAGGTGCGGCTGCAGTAGGATTTAACTACTGACCTAGAATTTTTATTAATTATAAATTCGAAAATAAGTAATTGAAACTTAAATTATTATTCAGCATTTCAATACCAGGAGGTGTAACTTTTAATGGCAAGAATATCAGGTGTTGACCTACCAAGGGAAAAAAGAGTAGAAATTGGTCTGACATATATCTATGGAATAGGACTACCAACATCACAAAAAATCCTTCAAGTAACTGGCATTAGCCCAGATACAAGAGTTAGAGATCTTAACGAGCAGGAAGTTAACGCTATAAGAGATTATATAAACAAGAACTTAAAGGTTGAAGGTGACTTAAGAAGAGATATAGCTCTAAGCATCAAGAGATTAGTTGAAATTGGTTGCTATAGAGGAATAAGACATAGAAGAGGTCTTCCAGTAAGAGGACAAAAGACTAAGACTAATGCTAGAACTAGAAAAGGTCCTAAGAAGACTATAGCTAATAAGAAGAAATAGTTAGGAGGGAAGAACATGGCAGCTCAAAAAGTTAAAAAGACTAGAAGAAGAAAAGAGAGAAAAAATGTTGAGCACGGTGCTGCACATATAAAATCTACTTTTAATAATTCAATAGTTACTATAACTGATGCAGTAGGAAATGCGCTTTCATGGGCTAGTGCCGGCGGACTTGGATTTAGAGGTTCAAGAAAAAGCACACCATACGCAGCTCAAATGGCAGCAGAAACTGCAGCTAGAACAGCAATGGAACATGGTTTAAAGAGTATAGAAGTATATGTTAAAGGACCTGGAGCAGGAAGAGAAGCAGCTATAAGATCTCTTCAGGCAGCAGGATTAGAAGTGACATTAATAAAAGATGTTACTCCAATCCCACATAACGGATGCAGGCCACCAAAAAGAAGAAGAGTCTAATTTATAGTAGCAGGAGGTGTAAATAATGGCAAGATATACTGGAGCAGTGTGCAGACTTTGCAGAAGAGAAGGTCAAAAACTATTCCTTAAAGGGGATAGATGTTATACAGATAAATGCGCTATCACTAGAAGAAGTTATGCACCAGGACAGCATGGCGCTAGTAAGAAAAAATTATCCAACTATGGATTACAGTTAAGAGAAAAGCAAAAAGCTAAGAGAATATATGGAATATTAGAAAAACAGTTCAGAACATATTATGAAAGAGCTGAAAAAATGAGAGGTATGTCAGGTGAAAATCTGTTAAAGCTTCTTGAATTAAGATTAGATAACGTAGCATTCAGATTAGGCTACGGAGCTTCAAGAAACGAAGCAAGACAATTAGTTACTCACGGTCATTTCTTAGTTAATGGAAAAAGAGTTGATATAGCATCTTACAAAGTTTCCGTTAATGATGTAATAAGCGTTAGTGAAAAGAGCAGAGCTACAGAGAAATTTAAGGTATTTGCTGAAAATCCAAAAACTTTACCTAAGTGGTTATCAGCTAATCCAGAAAACTTTGAAGCTACAGTAATTGCTGAACCAGCTAGAGAAGATATAGATGTACCAGTAAATGAAACACTTATAGTTGAGCTTTACAGCAAGTAATAGCTAAGTAAGTTATTCGCATAAAAAAATAAGTTTTATTGCTTTATGCGAATATAGAATCAGTTGCCCTCAAAATAAGGTTGCCATTTAATAGATAAGGAGGGTTTGTGAATGTTAGAAATCGAAAAACCAAAAATAGAATGTGTTGAAACCAGCGAAGATGGTAATTACGGCAAATTTGTTGTAGAACCATTAGAAAGAGGATATGGAATTACACTAGGAAATGCTCTTAGAAGAATACTGTTATCCTCTTTGCCTGGCGTAGCAGCTACATCGGTTAAAATAGATGGAGTTCTTCATGAGTTTTCAACTGTAGCAGGAGTTAAAGAAGATGTTACAGAATTAATTCTTAACATAAAATCTCTTGCTTTAAGAATGAATGGTGAAGGCCCTAAGACTATATATATAGATGCTAAAGGCGCAGGTGAAGTTACAGGTGCTGATATCAGAACTGATGGAGATGTAGAAGTTGTAAACAAGGATTTACATATAGCAACTTTGGATGAAAATGCTAAGCTGTATATGGAAATCACTGTTAACAGAGGTAGAGGATATGTATCTCAGACTAAGAATAAGACTGAAGATATTCCTATCAACACAATTGCGGTGGATTCAATTTACACTCCAGTAAAAAGAGTAAACTTCAATGTAGAAAATACTAGAGTCGGTCAAATAACCGACTATGATAAATTAACTATAGAAGTATGGACTAATGGTACAATTAAAATAGAAGAAGCAATAAGCTTATCTGCAAAAATTCTTATCGAACATTTTAAGTTGTTTATGACCTTAACTGATCATGCAAATGATATGGAAATAATGATTGAAAAAGAAGAAGATAAGAAGGAAAAAGTTTTAGAGATGACTATCGAAGAGTTAGATCTTTCTGTTAGGAGTTATAACTGCTTAAAGAGAGCGGGTATAAATACAGTTCAGGAACTTGCACAAAGATCCATGGACGATATGATGAAAGTTAGAAATCTAGGTAAGAAATCTTTAGAAGAAGTTGAAAGAAAGCTTAAAGACCTTGGATTAGGTCTAAGAATGAATGACGAGTAAGGAGGTATAGCTATGGCAGGATATCGTAAGTTAGGTCGTCCAACCGATCAAAGAAGAGCAATGCTGAGAAATCTAGTAACTAGCTTTTTAAAGCATGGTAAGATAGAAACTACTGAAACAAGAGCTAAGGAAACTAAGAACTTAGCAGAGAAGATGATAACTCTTGCTAAAAGAGGGGATCTTCATGCAAGAAGACAGGTTTTATCTTTTGTTACAGAAGAAGATGTAGTTAAGAATTTATTTGAAAATATAGCTCCTAAGTATGCTGAAAGAAACGGCGGATATACTAGAATTTATAAAGTAGGTCCAAGAAGAGGAGACGGAGCAGAAGTAGTTATACTAGAATTAGTATAATTTAAAGGGGATTAAGTAAATATCTTAGTCCCCGTTTTGTTATATATATCTTAGGGAGAAGATAAGAATACCTTCTGCCTAAGCTATATATACTTTATAGGAGGTTTGTTCATGAAAGATGCCATAATTGAATTTAAAAATGTTAGTTATAAATATGCAGCTTCGGAAGAAAACGGTGCAGAAAAATACGCTTTAAATAATGTAAGCTTAAAGGTTCATGAAGGCGAGTTCTTGGTTATATTAGGACATAACGGTTCAGGAAAATCCACCATAGCAAAGCATGTTAATGCACTACTTCTTCCTTCAGAAGGAAATGTTTATATAGATAATTTAGACACAAAAAAACCTGATAATCTATGGGAAATCAGAAAAAGAGCAGGAATGGTATTCCAGAATCCTGACAACCAAATGGTGGCAACTATAGTTGAGGAAGATGTTGCCTTTGGACCTGAAAATTTGGGGGTAGAGCCCTCGGAAATAAGAAAAAGAGTAGATGGCAGCCTAAAAAAAGTAGGGATGTATGAATATAGAAAGCATGCACCTCACCTATTATCCGGAGGACAAAAGCAGAGGATTGCCATTGCAGGTATATTAGCTATGATGCCTAAATGTATTGTACTGGATGAACCTACAGCGATGCTTGATCCTTCAGGTAGAAAAGAAGTTATAAATACCATTAAGGATATAAATAAAAATTATGGTATAACAGTGATTTTAATTACTCACTATATGGATGAAGCAGCTCAGGCTGACAGGATTATCGTTATGGATAATGGAAGTATCATTACAGAGGGTAAACCAAAAGAAGTTTTCAGTAAAGTAGAAATGATGAAAAGAATAGGTCTCGATGTTCCTCAGGTAACAGAGCTTGCATATGAACTTAATAAAGGCGGAATACAAATCAGCCAGGAAATATTAAATGTTGATGAGATGGTGAATGCAATATGTCAATTAAAATAGAAAATTTAAATCATATATATATGCCTAAAACCCCTTTTGAAAAAACTGCATTAAATAATGTATCTGTAGAGTTCAAAGAAGGTGAGTTCACAGCACTAATTGGACATACAGGCTCAGGGAAATCAACCCTTATCCAGCATCTTAACGGATTATTAAAGCCAACCAGCGGAAAAATTATAGTGGATGGTGTTGATATAACTGAGAAAAAAATGAATCTTACTGAAATTAGAAAAAAGGTGGGCTTAGTATTTCAATATCCTGAATATCAGCTTTTTGAAGAAACCATAGAAAAAGACATAGCCTTTGGGCCACGTAATTTGGGACTTTCTGAAGAGGAAATTTCAAAAAGAGTTAAACGAGCTATGAATATTGTTGGAATGGATTATGATACCTATAAGGAACAGTCGCCCTTTGAACTCAGTGGAGGTCAAAAAAGAAGAGTAGCTATTGCAGGTGTGGTGGCGATGGAGCCCAAGGTACTTATTTTAGATGAACCTACAGCAGGGTTAGACCCTAAGGGAAGAGATGAAATTCTAGGACAGATAAGAAAGCTTCATAGAGAATATAAAATGACTATAATTCTTGTATCCCACAGTATGGAAGACGTAGCGAGGCTAGCGGAGAGAGTAGTGGTGATGAATCATGGTGAAATTATCATAGATGGTAAGCCTTCTCAAGTATTTATGAGGATTGAAGAATTAGAAAAAGTGGGGTTAGCCGTTCCTCAAGTTACCTATTTAGTAAGATCTTTAAGAGAAAAGGGAATAAATCTTTCTGAGGAAATAATTACTGTAGAACAAGCAAAGAAAGAACTCTTAAAGCTGCTTAAGAAGGGGGGAAACAAATGATTAAGGATATAACTATAGGTCAGTATATTCCAGGAGATTCATTTATACATAAACTTGATCCGCGAACAAAATTACTGATTTCACTGCTATTCATAATTGATCTATTTATTATCGATAAGATATATGGGTATGCTTTTGTAGTGCTTTTTATAGGTATAACGGTGATATCTTCTAAACTTTCAATAAAATATCTTTATAAAGGTGTAAAAGGAGTTTTTGTATTAATTATAATCACAGCCTTGTTAAATTTATTTATGGTTCCCGGAACAGCTGAAACCCTGCTGTTTAAATGGAAATTTATAAAGATATATGAAGAGGGTGTAAATACTGCTGTATTTATGGCCTTTAGACTGATACTTTTAATCATGGGTACTTCCATTTTAACTCTGACCACTTCACCTATAGAGCTGACAGATGGTATAGAAAGACTTTTAAATCCATTTAAAAAGATTGGAGTTCCTGCCCATGAACTTGCTATGATGATGACTATAGCATTGAGATTTATACCTACTTTAATGGATGAAACAGATAAGATAATGAAAGCTCAAAAGGCTAGAGGTGCGGATTTTGAAAGCGGAGGCCTGGTTAAGAAAGCAAAGAGCCTTATACCACTTTTAGTTCCACTTTTTATAAGCTCCTTTAGAAGAGCAGATGAACTTGCCATGGCAATGGAAGCGCGCTGCTATAGAGGCGGAGATGGAAGAACCAGAATGAAAAAGCTTATGTATACCTATAAGGACTTTATAGCCTTTGCCGCATTTTCCTTATTAGTTATAGCAAGTATATTTGTTAGAATGAGTTAATTAATCGGATAAGTGCTATGAGAAATATAAAAATAATTATAGAATACGACGGAACAAATTACTGTGGCTGGCAAAGGCAGAAGAATCAAAGAACTATACAGGAACTCTTAGAAGAGGCTGTGTTTAAAATAACTAAAGAAAGAACTTCGGTAACAGGGTGCAGCAGAACAGATTCCGGAGTTCATGCAAAGGCTTTTACGGCAAATTTTAAAACTAATTCAAGTGTTCCTTCAAGACGTTTTAAGGATGCATTAAACACTAAGCTTCCTTCTGATATTGTAGTTATACATTCAGAGGAGGCTTTAGATACCTTCCACTCAAGATACGATGCTAAAGGAAAAACCTATTGCTACACCATTTTGAATCAGGAAAACAGATCTGCTCTCTTTAGAAATTATTCCTATAATGTAAAGGAAGAGCTGAATTTAGAATGGATGATAAAAGCCTGTAGCTATTTTATAGGAACTCATGATTTTGAAGCTTTTAAGAGTACAGGAAGCTCTGTAAAAACCAGTGTAAGGACTATAACTCAGCTTTATATTGAAAAGCAGGGGAATTTTATAAAAATTTATGCTACCGCTGATGGTTTTTTATATAATATGGTAAGAATAATAGTAGGTACCCTTATAGAAGTGGGAAAAGGGAAAATAGCACCGGAAGATATAGCTGCAATAATAAAATCAAAGGATAGAAACAAAGCAGGGAAGTGTGTGCCTCCTCAGGGCTTAACCCTGGAAAAAGTTTATTATTAATAAATAAATTATGTTGACACACCCGTCTCCGTGTATTATAATAATTATGTTTGTAAGAACTATAATGTGTAAGAGACTCACTAGCCCCGAGTCTTGACATATAAAGAACAAGTAGTTGATTACATGTAATGTTCAGGGAGGGAAAAGGATGAAATCATACATTGCTAAACCACAAGAGGTTGAAAGAAAATGGTATGTAATTGATGCAGCTGGAAAGCCATTAGGCAGAGTTGCCAGCCAAGTTGCAACAATATTAAGAGGAAAACATAAGCCAACATTTACACCAAATGTAGATTGCGGAGATTTTGTAATTGTTATTAACGCTGAAAAAGTTGTATTAACAGGAGAGAAATTAGATCAAAAAATGTTAAGACATCACAGCCTTTATCCAGGTGGATTAAAAGAAACTCCTTACAGAGAAGTTATGGAAAAGAAACCTGAATTTGCATTCCAGGAAGCTGTTAGAAGAATGCTTCCAACTGGAGTGTTAGGAAGAAAGATGCTTAAGAAGCTAAAGGTTTATAAAGGATCAGAACACGAGCATGCAGCTCAAAAACCAGAAGTGCTTGAGTTAAAGTACTAGAAAGTAACTGGGAGGAGGAATAGAAATGGCTAAAGTTCAGTATTTTGGAACAGGAAGAAGAAAAAAATCTATTGCTAGAGTAAGACTTGTACCTGGTGAAGGTAAGGTTACTATAAATAAAAGAGATATAGAAACTTATTTTGGCTTAGAAACTTTAAGATTCATAGTTAATCAACCATTAGTTTTAACTTCAACTAAGGATAAATTTGATGTTATAGTTAATGTAAACGGCGGTGGATTTACTGGTCAGGCAGGAGCTATAAGACATGGTATTTCCAGAGCTTTATTAAAAGCTGATGAAAGCTTAAAACCAGAATTAAAGAAAGCAGGCTTCTTAACAAGAGACCCAAGAATGAAGGAAAGAAAGAAATACGGTCTTAAGAAAGCAAGAAGAGCTCCACAGTTCTCAAAGAGATAATATTATGGAGTTTACAAACCTCGAAAACATACTGTTTTCGAGGTTTTTTATATTATAAAACTCATAGAAATATACATAGCTTAGAAAACTATTTATATATGCAACAGGTTAATATTGTAAAATTATAATAACATCATTTATAGGGGGGAGAGAACCTTTATGGAAATTAAAAGATGTTCAATGCCCTGGTTTTTCAGTTATAGGAAAAGCGGGTTCAAGCAATGAGGGAGAAGGCTTCATAAAAAAAGCTGTGGGAAGATGCGAATTCAAAGTGTAATGAAGTTGATGATTTATGTGAAAGAGATGAAAATGGACAGCTTTATTTGTTCTTTCCCATCAAAAGTCTATAATATTTATTTATATAAAGAAGCAAAAAAGGCTATAAATCAATATTTCTATAAATATTCACAGCCAAATTTCAAGAATAATTGAAATTTGGCTGTAGTTAATTATTAAACATCTATATTTAAATTTAGTGAGCTTTTACTTATTAAATTCCTTTTCACATATACGGACTAATTCATGGAGCACAGAGTCTACAATTAGCTTACCTCGTTCAAAGGAAGAGGAAGCAGCACTGGCAAGGGTACCAGTCTCAGGTATATCTGATTTACAGATAGGATATCTGTAATAGGGCATATATTCTGCATTTTTAGTATCAGTGATGCGATCCATATGTACCAATTCCGGTTTAAAGTACAGCATTAAGCTGGTTTCTGTCACTGCGGCATGTTCCAAGGCCCATCCCGGGAAGGGAATCTCATCAAAAACCTGATCTATTATATGGGAAGGCATAGGATCCCACCAGTTTGTTTCAAGGATTTTAGCAATACCATTGGTATCCCGGGTTACTAAATCCATGGCTTCTACAATAAAGGCCTCGTTTTCAAAATGGGCATTCATAATTAAGATTTTAGTAAAGCCATCACGAATTATTTCTGTAAGAACGTCATATACCAGTTTAATGACAGTTTCTCCGTTTAAGTCCACTGTTCCTGGAAATAAAGGTCCTCCACCGGACATAGGCTTTGATTTATATCCATATCTCAAGGTAGGCATAATAATACCATCAATTTGCTCTGCAAGTTTTAATGAAAATCCTTCTGCTAGCACTGCATCCACACAAAGGGGTAAATGTTCTCCGTGCTGTTCTGTTGCACCAATTGGAAGTATTACAATCTTATCGGCGCAGCTGGCATATTCTTTCCAGGTCATTTCCTGCATAAAGTGTGTCATAAGCATACTCCTCTTTTTTTGTATATTGTTTCTCCTTGTTACACAATTAGTGTAGAATATAATCTGATGGCAGTCAATGTGATATGTACTATAAAATCAGCAGAATATAGGAATTATTTTATAGTTTACCTATCTTTATTAAGGCTTAGAATGTATACTTTTTAATGAGTATTGAGAATTTATATATTGACTTTACTGCCTTAGACATTCATAATATATAGGGTAGTTCATTAAATTACTGAATTAATAATCTAAAGTGGATAAGCTTGATGAAATAATTTGCTTTAAGCAAAAGCAAAGCTAATAAGCTGGTTCACTGATATAGCAAGCGCTTTATTATATTTATAATTGTAGGAAAATTTATAAATATACAATAATAAATAGAACTAAAGATAAACATAATATAAAATCATCTGCAGTATTTAGTTTAAGTTAGGAATATAAAAAATATATTAACAAAAAATAAGTTTTATAGTACATTTTATATTATGTAAAACTTAAATATGGAGGTATTCAATTTGAATGCAGGAGATATTAATATAGCGTCAACTATAATCGGACTAATCGGCGGACTGGGATTATTTCTTTACGGAATGAAATTAATGGGAGACGGGCTTGAAAATTCCGCTGGGGATAAGCTCAAAAATATTCTTGAAAAAGTAACTTCCAACCCTTTATCCGCAGTTCTAGTTGGTACCTTAGTAACTATGGTAATACAGAGTTCTTCAGCCACTACAGTAATGGTAGTAGGATTTGTTAATGCCGGACTTATGAATTTATATCAGGCTGCCGGTATTATTATGGGAGCAAACATAGGTACAACTATAACAGCGCAGCTGGTAGCTTTTAAACTTGATATGCTGGCACCTATAGCTGTAGGTGTTGGAACAGTGTTTACGCTTTTTGCTAAGGAAAAGCGAAGAAGAGATATAGGAAGCATTGTTTTAGGCTTTGGTATATTATTTATGGGAATGGGTATTATGTCCTCCTCTTTAGAGCCTATATCAAACTCTCCGCACTTTACACAAATGATCCTAGCAATCGGAGAAAATAAATTTTTAGGAATTTTGGCAGGACTTGCATTGACAGCTGTAGTGCAGAGTTCATCAGCCACTACAGGTATACTTATAGCTTTGGCAGGTACAGGATCAATAGGTATGAATGTAGCTCTCCCAATTATATTTGGATGTAATATAGGTACCTGTGTTACAGCATTAATTTCCTCTATAGGAACTTCCAAAACTGCTCGTAAAGCAGCTTTTGTCCACTTAGCTTTTAATATATTTGGAACTTTATTATTCCTTCCTTTTATGGATATAATTGCTAATATAGTTCAAACTATAAGTCCATTAAATATAAAGAGGCAGATAGCTAATGCTCACACTATATTCAATGTATCAAATACCATAATAATGATACCTATGATTAAATATCTTATCATCCTTGTAAATAAAATAGTTCCAGGTGAGGATGAGATAGAAAAGGTCGGTCCTAAGTATCTTGATGACAGATTATTAGAAACCCCTATAATTGCTGCAGGACAGGTAATTAAAGAAACTATTAGAATGGCTACAAAGGCAAAAGAAAACCTTCAAATATCAATTGAGGCATTTCATACAGATAATGAGGATTTAGTTAAAAAGGTTTATTCTAACGAAAAGCTTATAAATGTCTTAGAAGCAAGCATAACAGATTTTTTGGTAAAGCTTACTAAAACTGATCTTTCTGACAAAGAGTTAAGTATAGTTCAGTCAACATACCATGTGGTAAATGACATAGAACGTATAGGTGACCACGCAGAAAATATTGCTGACCTCACTCTAGAAAAGATGAAAAGAAAGCTTGAATATTCCGGAGATGCTTTGGAAGAATTGAATAAGATGTACAACTATACATTGGAGGCGTTAGAAGTTGCTATTGACAGCTATGCACATAGGGATGTTAAAAAGGCATTAGAGGTTAATCCTCTGGAAAGTAAAGTTGACGAATGTCAAAAGGAATATAGGGAATCTCATATAAGAAGGCTTAATGAAGGAAAATGCAATGCATATTCAGGAGCTTTATACATAGATGTATTAAGTAATTTAGAGAGAATTGGAGACCATTCTGTTAATATTGCAGAAAGTGTTTTAAATAATAATGTGACAGAAATTTAGAAATTTACAGGCTTAGGAGTTAAACCTCTAAAGCCTGTTTTATTTTGCATAAAATAATTCAAATTTAGATTCCGAGGAAATGATAATAAAAAGCCCTTTAAAGCATATACTAATCCTATCATAAAAAAGAGAAGGGATTATATATGGAAGAATATATAAATAAAATTAGAAAGCTAAATTTAAAGTTCATTGCATTAATTTTAATATTTGCATTGACTCCGTCAGTTTCTGCAGGAGCGATATTACTTTATGAGGAGGAAAGTAAATCAAAAATAATACTTATAGATCCAGGTCATGGAGGTTATGATGGAGGAGCGGTTTCCAAAAATGGAACTGTAGAAAAAGATATTAACCTTTCTATAGCCTTAAAGCTTAAGAAAAGACTGGAGGATCAGGGGCATAAGGTTTATATGACAAGAGAAGAAGATGAAAGCCTGAACAGTATTACAAAAAAGCCTTCCTCTAAAAAAGTGGAAGACTTAAATAATAGATGCAGGATGAAGAAAGAGGTTAACTGTGATATGTTCATAAGCATTCATCAAAATACTTTTCCGCAAAGTAAAGTTTTTGGAGCGCAGGTTTGGTATTCAAAATTTGAAGAAAGTAAAATCCTTGCATCAAAAATTCAGAGCTCTCTTAGAGAAATTGTGGATACTAAAAATACTAGGATAGAAAAACCTGCTTTAGACCACTACAGAATTTTAAGGGATGGATATGAAGCTCCATCTGTACTAGTAGAATGCGGATTTATAACTAATGCTGAGGAAGAAAGAAAATTAAAAAATGAAGAATATCAAAATAAAATAGCAGAAGCTATAGCAGAAGGAGTTAAAAGATACTATGAAGAAATAGGGAAAGCTAATTCTGTAGAATAAATTATTTCCGGGGGAATAATTGAAAGTTAATTCACCAGCACTGTGGATCCCTGAACTACGGTAATCCACCAAGTAGTGCCTTTCATAAGAGTAACTTCTTTTTCGCTGTCTGCTGTAAGCTTTAATGGGCGATCCTTTTCTTTAGCCCATTGAGCTTTAGCATATACACCTCCGCTGCAAATAAGTGCATCACCGAATCCTTCTTCCTGAGAAGAAATGCTGTTTTCCTTTACGAATTGAATAATAACATTTGAAGCTGATAGAGGTTTATTATTAACCTTGTCTATATCTCTGGATTTATGAGTAACATGATAGTACTTGCCTCCCTCATATAAAAAGGAAGAGGAGTCTTTTGAATTAAATTCTACAAACAATATTTCTCCTTTATTATTATAATAGCTTGGTAAACTACCTTCAGAAGATATAAAGTTGAATTTTACCATATTATTTAATGGTATGCTTTTTATAGAACGAGTACTTGAAGTTTTTACAGGTTTCTTATTAAAAAATACAGCTTTATATAGAGGAAGCTGAAGATTTGTATCATAAGATTCATATATTATATCTGCAGAGCTTAAATGGCTTAAATCTTGAATTCCTATATTTTCGGCATAAATTACTTCATAGAGTGGAGTACTGCTCATAACTGGCTTAATGCTTTCTCCTGTAAGGGGAGAAACATCTATAACATTTCCTTTTGGCCTTTTAAAGTGATTTGTATAGGATGAATATTTATATAAATAAAATATTATAAGTATAACAAATATAGTTATTAAAAAATAAAATATATCATTAAATAATTTATCCTTTCTGACTGAATTCATAAATACCTGCCTTCCTGCCTATTTACTTTATAAATTATAGTCTTTTTTTTATTAAATTATGCAAAAGAATTAACAAAGGATTAAGTGTTTATAAAATATTAAAAATCTTACAAAATATGTTGAAAAGGATAATAGTGGTATGGTACTATTTAAATGATGGTGGATTAGTCCATTAATCCATTGAAAAAGGAGGTAGGCCAATTGGATATAAAATTAAATAAGAAAAATGGAGTACCTCTGTACATACAGGTAAAAAAGCAGATAAAGGATCTCATAGTCAGTGGAAATCTGATGGAAGGTCATAAAATGCCTACAGAAAGGGAACTTTCTTCAAAGCTTAATGTAAGCAGGAATACTGTTAGTTCAGCATACAAGGAGCTGGAACTGGAAGGGGTTTTAAAATCTCTTCAGGGTAAGGGGACCTTTGTAGCAGAGAGAAATAAAATATGGCAGGCAAAAGAGGTAAAGGATAAAATATTTAAGCTGCTTGATCTGGCTTTTGAAGAGGCTATTGAGAGCGGGATAGACAGCGATAATTTTATCAATCTGATTAATAATCATATTCATGAAAAGATTGAAAAAATGAATAAGACTACTGCTGTATATGTAGAATGCAATGTTGAACAGTCAAGAATGTTTAGCAGACAATTAAGTGAAGCTACAAAGCTGAATGTTGTTCCTGTGACCATAAATGATCTTAAAAATATGGAAGGAAGAACAAAAAAAGTATTGGAATCCAGTCAGATAATAGTTGCTACCTTTAACCACGTACATGAAGTGGCCAGGCTTACTTCAAACTATAAAAAAGAGATATTGGGAGTAGCCATTAATGCTGATTTAGGAACTATAGTAAAGATTGCAAGATATCCTGACAATACTAGATTTGCGCTTTTTTGTATATCTGAAGAATTTATGTTTAAAATTCAACAGGCATTAGATGAAGCTGGTCTTGGAAATATTAAAATCAAATATACAAACACCTTTGATAATGAGGAAGTAATAAAAGTAATGGATGAATGCGATGTTATACTAGTTTCACCGGGAAGATATAATGATATTCAAGATGTAAACGTTAATAAAAAAGATATTATAAAATTTATTTACAATTTAGATGATGGTTCTGTTAAAGCACTTAAGTCAAAAATCGTAGATTTAAATGTATCTATGTAAATTAATAGGAGGAGTAAAATGGACAAGAAAACTTTAGTTCTTGGAGTAATAGGAGCTGACTGTCATGCTGTAGGAAACAAAATACTGGAATATGGTCTCTCCGAAGCCGGATTTAATGTGGTTAACATCGGCGTACTATCACCTCAGGAGGATTTCATCAATGCCGCAGTGGAAACCAGTGCTGAAGTAATAATGGTTTCATCACTATATGGTCACGGTGAAATCGATTGTAGAGGTATGAGAGAAAAATGCAATGAGGCAGGTCTTAATAACGTACTTCTTTATGTAGGAGGAAACATAGTAGTAGGAAAGCAGAATTGGGATGAGGTTTACGAAAAATTTAAAGACATGGGCTTTGACAGAATTTATCCACCAGGTACAACTATAGAAACTGCTGTAGCAGACTTGAAGAAAGATTTGCATATACAATAGGTGGAGTGATAAAAATGAAAGCATATTTGCTAATAGATTTTGGCAGCACTTATACTAAGTTAACAGCTGTGGATATAGAAAATGAAGAGATACTAGCTTCAGCTAAAGCAGTAACTACCATTGAGGATAATATAATGGTAGGCTTTAACCATGCCTATAATAATCTAAAGAAAAGCATAAATACTGATAAAATTGACTTTGTAAGAAAACTTGCTTGTTCCTCTGCTGCGGGAGGGTTAAAGATGATTGCTGTTGGACTGGTTCCAGAGTTGACGGCAGAGGCAGCTAAAAGAGCAGCTTTAGGAGCAGGAGCAAGAGTTATTAAAACATACAGTTATGAACTCACTGAGGATGAAATCCATGAAATAAAAAATATGAATATCGATATGATACTTCTGGCAGGAGGAACAGATGGAGGAAACAAGGAATGCATAATTAAAAACGCTGAGATACTTGCTGATAACGATTTTAATATTCCTATAGTAGTGGCAGGAAACAAAGTAGCTGTTTCTGAAATTAGAAAGATATTTAATAAAAGAAATATGTTTTATGCTGTTACTGAAAACGTTATGCCTAAGCTAAACTCCTTAAATGTAGAGCCTGCTAGAGAAGAAATAAGAAAGATATTCATGAGTAAAATAATAGAGGCTAAAGGCCTTAAAAATGCCGAAAGCTTTATAAATGGAATTTTAATGCCTACCCCTGCAGCGGTTTTAAAAGCTGCGGAGTACTTAAGCCAAGGCAGCGATGCTGAGGAAGGTATAGGGGAATTAATAATAGTAGATATAGGGGGAGCAACCACCGATGTACATTCCATTGCCAGTGGGGAGCCTTCAAAACCCGGAGTTAACCTAAGAGGGTTGGAGGAGCCTTTTGCAAAGAGGACTGTAGAGGGTGATTTAGGCATGAGATATTCTGCATTATCCCTTTGGGAAGCTGCAGGAACCAGAAAAGTAAGAAAATATATGAAAAATAAAGAAATAAACATAGAAGAAGGCTGCAGATACAGACATAATAACATAATGATGGTACCGGAAACAGAAAACGAAATAGATTTTGAAGAAGCTATGGCTAAAACTGCTGTAGATTTAGCTATGGAAAGACATTGCGGATATGTAGAACCTAATTATTCACCTATGGGTATGGTGTACAGTCAATATGGAAAAGATTTAATGGAAATAAAATATGTTATTGGTACCGGAGGTGTTATAGTCCACAGTAAAAATCCAAAAGAAATTTTGGAGGCTGGAAGTTTCTCCACAGAAAACATTGAATCCTTAAAGCCCAGGCATCCAAAATACATGATAGATAAGGATTATATACTTTCATCAATGGGATTGCTTGCTTCGGAACTGCCTGATATGGCTGTTAGGATAATGAAAAAATATCTAAAATTAATATAAAATCTAAAGGGGATATAAAATGAAATTAGAAAATAAAAAGTGGACTGAAGAACAATTTTTTACTATAAGGGAAGAAATATTAAATCATTGGCCTACTGGGAAAGAAGTAAATCTGCAGGAAGCGGTAGATTATTTAAAAAAGGTACCGGATCATAAAAGCTTTCCTAAAAAGCTAGCTAAAGCTAAGGAAGAGGGAGTTACCTTAGCTCAGCCAAGAGCAGGAGTTGCACTGATTGAAGAGCATATTGATCTTCTGACTTTCCTTCAAAATCAGGGAGGAGCTGACTTGCTTCCTTCAACTATTGACAGCTATACAAGACAGAATAGATATGATGAATGCGAAATAGGGATAAGGGAAAGCAGACTTACAGGCAGATCACTTCTTAATGGATTCCCTGCAGTAAATCATGGGGTAAGAGGATGCAGAAAGGTCTATGAAGCTGTGAATATTCCTCTTCAAGCAAGACATGGTACCCCTGATGCAAGATTATTATCAGAGATAATACATGCTTCCGGATGGACTTCTAATGAAGGTGGCGGAATCTCATATAATATACCCTATGCTAAAAGCGTACCCATGGAAAAAACCATTTTAGACTGGCAGTACTGTGACAGATTAGTAGGATTTTATGAGGAGCAGGGAGTTTCAATAAACAGAGAACCCTTCGGTCCTTTAACAGGAACTTTAGTACCTCCAAGCACATCTAATGCAGTAGCAATCATTGTAGCTCTGCTGGCTGCAGAGCGGGGAGTAAAAAATATAACTGTAGGCTATGGCCAGTGCGGTAACTTAATTCAGGACGTAGCTGCTTTAAGGGCGTTAGAGGAGCAGGTAAATGAATATTTAAAATTCTTTGGATATAAGGATGTATTTATAACTACAGTTTTCCATCAGTGGATGGGAGGATTTCCTCAGGACGAAGCCAGAGCCTTTGGGGTAATTTCAAATGGTGCAGCTACAGCAGCGCTGGCAGGAGCAACTAAGGTTATAGTTAAAACACCTCATGAAGCGGTGGGAATACCAACTAAGGAAGCTAATGCTCAGGGAATTAAGGCAACAAAGATGACATTGAACCTTTTAAGAGGACAAAAGCTGCCTATGTCACAGGAACTTAATACGGAAATAGCATTAATTAAGGCTGAAACCAAATGTATGATGGATAAAATACTTCAAGCAGGAAATGGTGACCTTGCTGTGGGAACGGTTAAAGGATTTTCCATGGGAATTATAGATATACCCTTTGCACCAAGCAAATATAATGCAGGTAAAATGATGCCTGCAAGAGATAACGATGGTGCAGTAAGATATTTAATGTTTGGAAATATTCCTTTCACAGAAGAAATAAAAGAGTTCAACAGAAGAAAGATGGAGGAAAGAGCAAAGTTTGAGAACAGACAGGTATGCTTCCAGATGACAGTGGATGATATATTTGCAGTAGGAAAAGGAAAGTTAGTAGGAAGACCTGAATTAGTAAGATAAATGTAATCAAAGGATATAATTAATAAACAATTTATAAGTTTGAGAAGGAAGGGCTTTTAATGAAAATTGTAGATGTTGTTTGTTCCTCAGGAAGAACCGGATTTTATTTTGACGACCAGAGAGCAATAAAAAAAGGAGCTGGCCATGATGGCTTTACCTATGTAGGAGAAGCTGTAACTGAAGGCTTTAAGGCAATAAGACAGGCAGGAGAATCAATTTCTGTAATGCTTATTTTAGAAGATGGACAGGTTGCTTTTGGAGACTGTGCTGCAGTACAGTATAGCGGTGCAGGTGGAAGAGACCCTCTTTTCCTGGCTTCTGATTTTATACCGGTTATTGATAAAGAAATAGCTCCTAAGCTTATTGGAAGAGAACTAAGCAGCTTTAAAGCTCTTGCAGAAGAGTTTGACAAGATGACTGTTAACGGCAAAAGACTTCACACTGCTATTAGATATGGAGTGACACAGGCTTTATTGGATGCTGTTGCAAAATCCAGAAAAATTACTATGGCAGAGGTTGTAAAAGAGGAATATAACACAGGGGTAGAAATTACCAGAGTGCCTATTTTTACTCAATCCGGAGATGATAGGTATGATAATGCTGATAAGATGATTATAAAAGGTGCGGATGTAATGCCTCATGCATTGATAAATCATGTACAGGAAAAGCTTGGGGAAAAAGGGGAAAAGCTCCTGCACTATGTAGAATGGCTTAGAGATAGAGTTTTAAAATTAAGATATTCAGAGAATTACAATCCTGTATTTCATATAGATGTTTACGGAACTATAGGAATTGCATTTAATAATGATATGGAAGCTATGGTTGATTACCTAAGAACTCTTGAAAATGCCGCCAAGCCTTTTAAACTTAGAATAGAAGGACCAATGGATGTAGAAGACAGGCAAAAACAGATGGAGGCGTTAAAGAAACTCACTGAAGAGCTGGACAGAAGAGGAATCAGTATTGAAATAGTAGCAGATGAATGGTGCAATACATATGATGACGTGGTATTTTTTGCCGATAACAAGGCAGGACATATGCTTCAGGTTAAAACACCGGACTTAGGCGGTATAAATAATACTATAGAAGCTCTTTTATACTGTAAAAAGATGAAGGTGGGAGCATACTGCGGAGGAACCTGTAACGAAACCAACAGAAGTGCAGAAATTTGTACCAATATTGCTATGGCATGCGGTGCGGCTCAGGTTCTTGCTAAACCCGGAATGGGAGTAGATGAGGGTTTTATGATTGTAAACAATGAGATGAACAGAGTTATTGCACTGGTAAACAGAAGAAATAAATAAAACTAAGATATAAAACTGAGGTAAATAATGAATAATTAATTGCGTCTATAACTTTATTGGAATTAGATGTTAAATTAATTGTTCATTTTTACTTATATACCTTAAATAGTTGTATAATAGTATAGGGAAAATATTAATTTATAGTAAGAGGTGAAGGAATTGAGAGAAATAAACGTTTCCGAAATAACAGAAGCTGTAGCTAAATTATGCATAGACTCTAATTACTATTTAGGCAGCGATGTAAAAAATAAGCTTGAAAAGGCTAAAAATGAAGAAAACTGGCCCATAGCCAAGGATATATTAGATAAGATTATAATAAATGCTGATATTGCAAAGAGAGAAAATATGCCTATGTGTCAGGATACAGGGATGACCTGTGTTTTTGTTGAAATAGGTCAGGAAGTTCATATAACCGGGGGAAGCCTAAAGGATGCCATTAATGAAGGAGTAAGGCAGGGATATTCAAAAGGTTTTCTGCGAAAGTCTGTGGTTAAGGATCCTTTAAGGAGGGTAAATACAGGAGATAATACTCCTGCTGTAATTTACTATGATCTTGTGGAAGGAGACAGACTTTCTATTACAGTTGCACCAAAAGGCTTTGGCTCAGAGAATATGAGCGGCTTAAAAATGCTTAAGCCTGCAGATGGCTTAAAAGGTGTAAAGGATTTTGTTCTGGAAACTGTAAAAAAAGCAGGACCTAATCCATGCCCTCCTATTATAGTAGGGGTTGGAATTGGAGGAACCTTTGATAAAGCAGCTTACTTAGCAAAGAAAGCTGTGGTAAGATCTTCTGATATAAGAAATGAAGATGAGTATTATTCGGATTTAGAAAATACATTATTAGAGGAAATAAATAAGCTTGGTATAGGACCACAGGGATTTGGAGGAAAAACTACCGCCCTTGCGGTAAACATAGAAACCTATCCTACTCATATTGCCGGATTACCTGTAGCGGTGAATATCAACTGTCATGCTACAAGGCATTTATCTATTGAACTGTAGAAAGGAAGATTAATGTGGAAAAGAAAATAACAACACCTATAAATAGTGAAATAGTTAAAGAGCTTAAAGCAGGGGATACGGTTCTCATAACCGGAACTATATATACTGCCAGGGATGCTGCCCATAAAAGGCTTGTGGAGCTTATTGACAAAGGAGAAAAGCTTCCTTTTGACATAGAAGGAAGTATTATATACTATGTTGGACCTACTCCTGCAAAGCCTGATATGGCAATAGGATCAGCAGGCCCAACCACAAGCTATAGAATGGATCCCTACGCTCCAAAGCTTCTGGACTTAGGATTAAAAGGAATGATTGGAAAAGGAGCTAGAAATGAAGAAGTAATAAATGCCATAAAAAGAAACTGCGGAGTTTATTTTGCTGCTATCGGAGGCGCTGGAGCTCTTATAGGAAAGTCTATTGAGGAAGCAGAAATTATAGCTTATGAGGATCTAGGTGCAGAGGCTGTAAGAAAGCTTAAGGTTAAGGATTTTCCTGTGGTAGTAGTTATAGACAGCCAGGGAAATAATCTGTATGAAATAGGACAGCAGCAGTATTTAGATTCAGTGAAGCAAAAATAACATTACTTGAGCGGAGGAGAGAAAATGGAGGTTAAAAAAATAGCAAAGGCAGGAACCTTAGAATCAAACGACATACTTATAATGGTATCTCCCAATGAGGATAACAAGGTTGAAATAGATATAGAGAGCATAGTTATGAAGCAGTTTGGACATGAAATTAAAAGGGTTATAGAAGAAAAGCTTAAAGAGCTATCTGTAACTTCTGTGAAGCTTAAAGCACAGGATAAGGGAGCACTGAACTATACCATTGGTGCAAGGGTGGAAACTGCAATCAAAAGAGCTGAAGATTAAGAAAGAGGTGTTAATATGCTGAGAAGATCACTTTTATTTCTTCCAGGAAACAACCCAGGAATGCTTCAAACTGCATCAATTCTAGGTGCAGATGGAGTAATACTGGATTTAGAAGATGCTGTAAGCCTCACTGAAAAGGATTCTGCCAGAATACTGGTTAGAGAGGCAATAAAAAATATGGATTTCAGTGAAGTCGAACTGTTTATAAGGATAAATCCTATGGATGGTATTTATGGTGAAGAGGACATAAGAACTGTAGCTCCTTTAAAACCGGATACACTTCTTATAGCAAAGGCAGATGAAGAAAGTCTCATCAAAGCATCTTCTTTATTAGACTCTATTGAAGAGGAATACTCCATGGAAAAAGGAAGCATAAAGCTTATGGCGTTAATAGAAACCGCTTATGGTGTTGAAAATGTATATTCTATTATAAAAAGTTCAGATAGAGTTAATGGTGTATTATTTGGAGCAGAAGATTACACTGCGGATTTAGGTATAAAAAGGACAAAGGTTGGAGAAGAAATATTTTATGCAAGAAATAAGATAGCTACTGCCTGCAGGGCATTAAAAATCAGCTCTATAGATACTCCTTTTACCGATACAGAGGATTATCAGGGACTTAAGCAGGATACTCTTAACGGAAAGAGATTAGGAATGACAGGAAAAGCTGCTATAAATCCAAGACAGATTGAAAGTATACATGAAGTTTTCGCTCCTTCTCAAGATGAAATAAATTATGCTTTAAGAGTTTTAAATGCAGTAGAAAAAGCTGAAAAAGAAGGAAAGGGAGTTTTTGCACTGGATGGTAAAATGGTGGATGCACCTATTATTGCACGAGCTAGAAATACAGCTGAGCTTGCAAAAACTCTCGGTCTTATATAGAGGGGAGAGATAGCGGTGAAAAATTTAGTAGGAGTAGAGCTTCCTGATTATATAGATGGCTATGGAAAAGTTATGCCCTATAATGGAGCTTTTAATAATGAGTTAATAAAGAACAGGCGTGAAATGCCTTCTAAGATGGTGAAGCCCGGAGAAAATAAGGTTTTAGATTCCATAGATGAGGCTTTTGAAAAAATAGGCTTAAAGGATGGGATGGTTTTATCCTTTCATCACCATTTAAGAAATGGAGACTATGTTATGAATATGGTGCTTAAGAGAGCAGCTGAAAGAGGAGTTAAGGATTTAACAATAGCTGCAAGCTCTATTTTTCCTATTCATGCACCCTTAGTAGAACATATAAAAAATGGAGTGGTATCAAAAATAATTGCCAGCTATATATCAGGCCCGGTAGCTCATGCGGTTTCCAAAGGAATTCTTAAGAATCCTGTGATAATGCAGACCCATGGAGGAAGAGCAAGAGCTATTGAAAGCGGAGAGGTTAAAATAGATGCTGCTTTTGTTGCAGCTCCTACTGCTGATACCTATGGAAATATAAACGGAGTCCAGGGAAAATCAGCCTGTGGGGTTCTGGGATATGCAGTTGCTGATTGTATGTATAGTGACAATGTAATTGCAGTAACAGACAATTTGATTCCTTATCCTGCATGTCCAATAGAAATACCTCAGGTATATGTAGATTATGTGGTTAAGGTGGAATCTATAGGAAATCCTTCCGGTATAGTATCTGGAACCACAAAAATAACAAAGGATCCTATAGGTCTTAAAATTGCAAGAGATGCAGCAAAGCTCATAAAAAAATCAGGTCTTCTGAAAGATGGAATGAGCTTCCAGACAGGAGCTGGAGGAACCTCCTTAGCTGTTGCTAAAGAGGTTAAAGAAATGATGATAAAGGATAACATAAAGGGTAGTTTTGCCTCAGGAGGTATAACAGGATATTTAGTCGAAATGCTTAAAGAGGGGTTATTTGAGAGCATTTTGGATGTTCAGTGCTTTGATATAGATGCGGTTAATTCTTTTGCATCTAACTCTAATCATCAGGGAATGTCTGCCTCTATGTATGGAAACCCTCATAATAAAGGTGCTGTAGTAAACAATCTGGATATAGTTATACTAGGAGCAACAGAGATAGATACAAACTTCAACGTTAATGTTACCACCGGTTCTGATGGAGTAATAATGGGAGGCTCAGGAGGTCACAGCGATACTGCTGCAGGATCTAAGCTCACCATAATCGTTTCTAACCTTATGAAGGCAAGGCTTCCTATTATAAAGGATAAAATAATGACTATAACCACTCCGGGAGAAACTGTGGATGCTTTGGTTACAGAAAGAGGAATTGCCATAAATCCAAAAAGACAGGATATACTTGAAAAGCTTAAAGATAGCGGATTAAAGATTTTAACCATTGAAGAGCTTAAAGAAATTGCAGAGAAATTTACAGGTAAACCAAAGGAAATAGAGCAGGAAGACAAAATAGTGGCAGTGGTAGAATACAGAGACGGTTCAGTTATCGACGTAATAAGAAAAGTTAAATAGCAGGTGAATTATTATGTTAGGATTACAGATTCAAGAGGTTAATTTAAATAACGAAAATGAAGTTAGAGAGGTCATAGAATATCTAAGTGCTTTCCATTTAAGATTTGAAAAGGATATAGATTATACCATATTAGTTAAAGATAATAACAAAATAATCGGAACATGCTCAAAGTCCGGAAGTATATTAAAAGCCTTTGCGGTGGACAGTGAATATCAGGGACAAGGAGTTTCTTCTTATATGGTAAGCTTTATGTTGGATGAAATGTTTAATAAAGGAATACACCACAGCTTTGTATTTACAAAGAAAGATAATAGAGAAATCTTTAAATCTATTGGATTTAAGGTTTTGTTTGAGGCTGAAGGAGTTACTTTATTAGAACATGGGATATATGATATAAATGATTATCTTAATAAAATAATAAAAAAATATAACCTTGATACTACTGTGCCTAAGGCTGCTTTGGTTATGAACTGTAATCCTTTCACACTTGGGCATAAGTACTTAATTGAAAAAGCTTCTGAGGAAAATAAAGAGGTGCTGGTATTTATAGTAGAAGAGGATAAGTCCTCTTTTCCTTTTGAAGAAAGAATTAATCTGGTAAGAGAAGGAACCGGACATTTAAATAATGTAAAGGTAATTGAAGGAGGAGAATATATAATTTCTTCAGCCACCTTTCCTTCCTATTTTTTACGTGAGGAGGACGATAAGCTTAAAGCTTACACAGAAATTGATTCAGGAATATTTGCGGAATATTTCTGTAAAAAGCTTAATATTGTAAGGAGGTATGTAGGAAAAGAACCTTACTGCAGTGTAACCAGTGCTTACAATTCAGCTTTGAAGCACATACTTTCCGGTGGAGGAATTGAGCTTATTGAAATAGAAAGGCTTGAAAATAAAGATGGATATATAAGTGCCTCCAATGTAAGAAGGCTATTAAAGGATAATAAACTACAGGAAGCTTATAATATGATTCCTAAAGCAACCTGGGAGTTTTTAAATTCAAATAAAGGAAAGGAGATTATGGAGAATTTGAAAGCTACAGATTCTCCACATTAATTAATGAGATATACAGCAGAAGACATTCTAAATGAGAGAGAGAAAAGGGTAATATTCCAGCAGAATTTAATGCTGATTCATAAAAAACCTTTAGTTTTTATAAGGGCAAACTTCCCAGGAGTGAATAAAGATAATTCTCTTACAGAAAAAATAATTAAGGTCATAGACAAATGTGTTACCGATATATTCAGCAGGGATATTGTGATTAAAATTCACAGGATAACCGCAGAAGGACCAAATACAGTTTTGATTATCAATAAGGAATTAATAGATATTAAAAGTCTTACCCTGCAGATAGAAGATAAACATCCTTTGGGAAGATTTGTAGATATAGATGTTTATAATCCTCATACCTTTATGTCCATAAGCAGAACTTCATTAGGATATGACCCCAGAGAATGTTATATATGCAGTGATTTAGCTCATAACTGCATAAGAGAAGGAAGACATGATATAAATACTATAATAGATTTTATAAATAAGTCGTATATAAATTATAGCAGGAGCTTTTATGAAAGAAAATAATAAAGAAGATATAATATATAATTTGACAGAATCAGCGGTGAGAGCAGCTTTATACGAAGTTTCCTCATATCCTTCCCCGGGATTGGTTTCTCCTATTTCCAGAGGAGCTCATAAGGATATGGATTTTTATACCTTTATAGACAGCACTTCCTCACTTATTAAGCCCTTTATGAAATTTGCCGAGATAGGATATTGTGATAAAGATCAAAAAGAAATATTTGATAACATCAGGCTTCCTGGAAGATTTGGGGAGGAGCTTATGCTCAAAAGGACTAAAGGTGTAAATGCTCACAGAGGTCTTTTGTTTATTTTAGGTATCACCATTGCTGCAGTAAGCAATACCCTATACAACGGAGGAAGTTTTTCTGAGATAAAAAATACCATAATTAAAATGACCTATGGGATAGTAGATAAAGAATTAAAAAATATCAATAAGTATAAAAAGCTTACCCATGGAGAAAAGCTATTTATAGATTATGGTGTTACAGGAATAAGAGGGGAAGCGGAAAAAGGCTTTCCTTTAGTCTTTGAAAATTCCTTAAGGGTATACAAAGAAGCTATAAATTTAGGTGAGAGAGAGCGAATGGTTCATACCCTTATAAGTATAATGCAGTTTTGTGAAGATACCACCATACTTCACAGGCATTCCTTTGAAGTTCTTAAATATGTTCAAGAAAAATCAAGAAATATACTTTCTTTAGGAGGAATGTATACCTCTGAAGGTAAGGAGTCAATATATAGTTTGGATAAAGATTTCATCGAGAGAAATATAAGCCCTGGAGGATCAGCAGATCTCCTTGCTTTAACGGTGTTTTTAAGTGATATTGAAGATAAGCTGTATTTTGCTGCGGATTAATTGCTACCGGTCCTCAGGGTAGCGGTACATATACCTGGCGGTATTATTTTATCAGGAAGGATAAAGGTTCTCCTTGGCTTATAGATGACTGAGGAGTTTAATTAATCTCGTAAAATTAATGTAAACAAGCATGTAATCCATTATGATTTACATGCTTGTTATTATTTGAAGACTATTACAAAATATAAGTCCTGTATAGATTTGTTTCTAAAGCTAATTACTTTTATATTTGATTATCATATATTTTTAAACCCTTTTCCCGTCACCTCTGAAACGTCGATTATAGAAATAAATGCCTTTGGGTCCAGCTGAAGAATTGCATGCCTTAGTTCTACCATCTGACTGAGGCTCACTATGCAGTAGAGCATCTTTCTCTCAGTATGGGTATAGCCACCTTCTGCAGGCAGGGAAGTTACTCCCCTATGAAGACCTTTCATAATATAATCCATCACTGTTTTTTCTTTTTCTGTTATAATTAAAAGCAGTTGTTTTTTATAAATACCTTTAACTACGTTATCCAATACTATTCCCTGAGTGTATATTGAAATAAGTGTATAAAGGGCTTTTGGAAGGCCTAAAAAAACAGCAC
>NZ_CCXI01000007.1 GCF_000820705.1 Clostridium polynesiense
AGGCCTAAAAAAACAGCACCTATGATTATAATGATAAAATTAACTGTAAATCCAACCTTGCCTATATCCCCGGTGTATTTTTTCCTTATAAGCATGGTTATTATATCTGTGCCCCCGGTGGATGCATTTCTTGAGAATACTAATCCATAGCCTATCCCGCATAAAACTCCTCCATAAATACAGTATAGAAGAGTGTCATTTATGTGAAGTATTCCGCTTAATGGCTCGGTGATAATCAATGACACAGATAAAGAAAGCATTCCTATGGCAGAATAAAAAGTAAAGTTTTTGCTCAGTTTATAGTAACTTAGAAAGAACAGAGGGATATTGATTAAAAACACTGTGAATCCAGCTTTAAACCCCGTCAAATACTGGACTATAAGTGCTATACCTGTAGCACCTCCGCTAAGTAGTCTCGCCTGGGCAAGAAACATATTTACGCCTAAAGATGCAATCAAACATCCTAAAAAAATGATGATTATGTCAAATATATAGGTCTTTTTACTTCTGATAAAATCCATTTGATTAGCCTCCACAGTAGTATTGTTTATGTATTTTAAACAAAATATCATAAATTATTATAAGTATTATTCCATAGATTTTTATAAATCATTAATTATAGTATCAGTTAAAAGAGTATAAGTAAACAGTGAAAAGGAAAAGAATTTATAAATAAAAAAGTTATAAATAAAGAACTTATAAATTATGAATATATTAAAATATCCATAAATAATAAGTTCTAAAAATTGCATTTTATTTATTATTTACTTGTATATTATACTTTGCGCATTTTAATGAAATGGTTCTGTGAGTTAAGCCAAGAGCTTTACCTGCTCTGTTGTAGCTTTTATATTTTTCCATGGCAGCTTTGATTATAGCCTTTTCATACTCCTCAAAGGGCAGCAGCTCCCCATCCACCGTTTTGATTAAATCCTCATTATGATCATGGATTGAATTTATATAAGAGGGGAGATCTTTTTCCGTAATTGTTTCACCCTCACATAGATTTAAAGCTCTTTCTATAATATTTTCCAGTTCCCTCACATTTCCAGGCCAGCTGTAATCCTGAAGAAGCTTAAGGCTTTTGATGTCTATACCTTTAATGGATTTTCCAAGCTTTGCATTAAACTTATTTATAAAATGCTCTGTAAGAGCACTTATGTCTTCTTGCCTTCGCCTTAAAGGAGGAAGGTTAATTGAAAGTACATTTAGCCTGTAATATAAATCTTCTCTAAAGCTTTCTTCCCTAAGCATAGCCTCAAGATCTTTATTTGTTGCCGCTATAACCCTAACGTCTATTTTTTGGGGTTTTAAACCACCCAATGCCTCAATTTCTCTTTCCTGTAGTGCTCTTAAAAGCTTTACCTGCATGGAGACAGGCATATCACCAATTTCATCTAGGAATAATGTTCCGCCATGAGCTAAAGCAAATTTACCGGGTTTACTCTTATTAGCACCTGTAAAAGCTCCTTTTTCGTATCCGAAAAGCTCACTTTCCAGCAGTGATTCAGGTATAGCGGCGGAGTTAACTTTAATAAAAGGCTTATCTTTTCTATCTGAATTGTTGTGTATTGCTTTAGCAATAAGTTCTTTACCGGTTCCGCTTTCTCCTGTAATAAGTACTGTGGATGTGCTTTGGGAAGCTTTTAGGCACATGGAGAGGACACTTTTTAAAGTTCCGCTGGAGCCAATAATGTCTCTGAAGGAGGAATTAAGCTGATTGTGCCGTATAAACTCATCCTTATAATATTTTAGCTCTTCTTCTGACTTTTCCAGTTTGCTTAATATTTCTTTTATTTCATTAATGGGTTTAGAGGTAGATATTACACCTTTGAAGTTCCCGTCGATAAATATAGGCTCTACGCTGGTTACTATATCCACTCCATATTTTGTGTGCAGTACATTTTCCAGCTTTTTTTTAGATTTTAATGCTTTCATTCTATAGCCTTTTGGTGAAATATCTGACAAATTTTTTCCTACTACGTCGTCATAATTCAGAGAAAAGTATGTTTTATATGAAGAATTAATATAAGTAATATCTCCGTATTCATCTACAAAACAAATGAGGTCATGGGAAGTTTCCAATAGCTTTCTGAATTTTTCATTTAACTCCTTCATTCCTATTAAATCTGACACATCTTGATAAACAGCCACAGCAGCTATTATCTTATCACCTGAGTAAATAGGACTTCTGCTGACCATAGCAATTTTATCATTGATATAATGCATTAACCCATAATGTTTTTCTCCTGATTTTAATATTTCAGGAAGGTCTGAAGAGCTCATAAATTGAAGTACCGGCTTTCCTATTACCTCTTCGTATTTAACTTCAAGGAAGCTTAGGGCATATTTATTTATAGAGGTAATGTTACAGTCGGTATCTATAACCAGAATACCTATAGGCAAATTGTCTAGAATTTGTTCGTTTGCTATTTTTGTTTCTTCTATAAAAGCGTCTATTTCTTTCATGGATTGAGTATTGCTGTTTATATGACTTTCTATATAGCTGCATAGCTCCAAAACCCCATCCTTACCATTTTCTCCTTCTCTGCAGGAGATTATTATGCTTTCATTTTGTCTGACCTTTAGAGAAATTAATGCAAGCATGCTGATTCCCAGAGGATCTTTATAGGGCGGTTTATGGATAAAGAGATTAACTTTATATTTACTTATAAGTTCTGAGGCTTTATTTACTATCATGGCAGCTATTCTAGTATGCAGGCCGTGCGGATCTTTAATAATAACTTCTTTTGAAAACATTATTTCATCCCCATATATTTGATTTGATAATTTTTATCAATATTGAAAAAACGTTGATAATTTTTATCATAGCATTATAATAGCATAATATAAGGCTTTCAAGCAATTATTAAAGTTGTAGGTGCTTTTTAGTATGATATATTTTATCAACATCATGGTAGTAAATAACTTTTTTTCTTTTTATAGTATTATGAAAATGGATTCGTTTTTAATATTATCCCTATATTTGATACATAAAAGGTGTAATTTATCTAAATATCAAGGTTTTTTATGTAAAATTTAGATTAACAATTCTTTTGGCATGTTAATTGCTATTTATAATAATCAAGTATAAGAATATAATATATATAATACAAGTGTTGCACTATTGTTGGTAATATAGCAGGAGGAGGAATTATATAATGATAAAAGGTATTGCTGCATCTAAAGGATATGCTATAGGTAAAGTATTTGTACATGAAGAAGTAGAGATAAAAATTGGCAGTGAAACTGTAGACAACATTGAAGGCGAAAAATCAAAGCTTCAGGAAGCGGTTTTAAAATCAAAAAATCAAATTAAAAAAATTAAAGAAAACACTATAAAATCTATGGGAGAAGAGAAAGCTGAAGTATTTGAAGCTCATCTTACTTTATTAGATGACCCTGAATTTGTAGGGGCCATGGAAATGGAAATTGACAATAACAAAAGTAATGCAATAAAAGCAGTGGATGACGTAATGAATACCTTTGTAATGATATTTGAAGGTATGGAAGACGAGTACATGAGAGAAAGAGCTGCTGATATTAAGGACGTTTCAAAGAGGATAATAGCAAACTTAGCAGGAAAGGACTTAAGCTCTTTTGCTATAGCAGAAGAAAATACCATAGTTGTAGCCCATGACTTAACTCCCTCAGATACTGCTCAATTAGATAAAGATAAGGTAATAGCCTTCCTGACTAATATAGGAGGAAGAACCTCTCATAGTGCAATTATGGCTAGAACCCTGGAAATCCCAGCAGTAGTAGGATTAAAGGATATAACCAAACAAGTGAAAAACGGAGATATAGTTATAGTAGATGGTATTGAAGGCCTGGTTATTGTAAATCCTGATGATAATGTAATTGAAGAATACAAAAATAAAAAGCAGGCATTTTTAGATGAAAAAGAAGAATTAAAGAAGCTAATAGACACTAAAACTAAAACCAGAGCAGGAAAGCGTATAGAAGTATCAGGAAATATAGGAAAGCCTCAGGATGTAGAACAGGTTATTGCAAACGGAGGAGACGGGATAGGCCTCTTCAGAACGGAGTTCTTATATATGGACAGAGATGAAATGCCTTCTGAAGAAGAGCAATATGAAGCATATAAATATGTGCTTGAAAGAATGGAAGGTAAGCCTGTAGTTATAAGAACTCTGGATATCGGGGGAGATAAGAAGCTGTCTTACTTAGAAATGCCTGAGGAAATGAACCCCTTCTTAGGATACAGAGCAATAAGATTATGTCTTGACAGACCTGAAATTTTTAAGGTTCAGTTAAGAGCTTTATTGAGAGCTTCAGTATACGGAAATTTAAAGGTTATGTTCCCTATGATATCTTCTTTAAAAGAGTATCAGCAGGCTATGGACATTGTATCAGAATGTAAGGCTGAACTTAAAGAAGAAGGTAAGTCATACAGCAAAGAAATAGAATGGGGAATAATGGTAGAAATTCCTGCAGCAGCGGTTAACGCTGATGAGCTTGCAAAACATGTGGATTTCTTCTCCATTGGAACCAATGATCTTATTCAATACAGCCTTGCTGCAGACAGGATGAGTGAAAAAGTTTCATATTTATATGATCCAATGCATCCTGCAGTGCTTAAATTAATCAAAATGACAATTGAAGGTGCACACAGCCAGGGAAAATGGTGCGGTATGTGCGGAGAAATGGCAGGAGACGAAGATGCTATTCCTACATTGGTTGAGTATGGACTGGATGAATTCTCTATGAGCTCCACATCCATCCTTCCTGCAAAGAAAATAATTATAGAATGCTAATAACGAAGCTGTAGTATGGTGAATTGTATAGTTCACTATACTGCAGCTTTGTTATTTCACTAAAGTTTTATCTTGAAAGTTAAAGAGATATATTCATTTACCCCTGTAATAATCACTATATGTTAAAGTATAAACAAATATTTACATTAATTATATAATATTGTATTATGGATATACGAGACATAATATATAAATACAGCAATATAAAGAAGAGTTTGTAAGCTAATATTAAATTTAAATTCTAAGGCGTCAGAGAATTTTAAATAATATTAGCTGAAATTTTTACAAGGAGGAATTTCATGCAGAGTTCAGTTGATTTAAACATTCCTGAAAACGTTTTAGGACGAGCTGTTACACCACCACGGAAGAAATTTAAAGAGGTTATAGTTCCCTATTTATATTTACTTCCTTCTCTTGTATTATTTTCGACCTTTGTATATTTCCCTTTCTTCAAAACTCTATACTTAAGCTTTAGCATTACCAACGCAAAGGGAAAGGTTGTAGAAATGGTAGGTATGGCCAATTATCTAGAGGTTATTAAATCACCGGAATTTAAAAATAGTCTTATGCTTACTTTTAAATTTGTTCCTATGCTGGCAATACCAACTTTAATAATAGGATTTATACTGGCGCTTATAGCAAACAATAAGATTAGAGGCAGTAAAGCATTTCAGCTTATGTTTTCCATGCCTATGGCCGTTGCTTCTGCACCTGCTGCTATAATATGGATGCTTATCTTTCACCCAAGTATAGGACTTATGAATTTCGTGTTAAGAGCGAATATCGGATGGCTTACAGATGAAAAATACGCTTTGATTTCAGTGGCTGTGGTAACAATATGGCTGAATCTCGGTGTTAACTTTATTTTTCTGCTTTCCGGTCTCAAGGGAATCCCTGAGGAGCTCATAGAAAGTGCATCTATTGATGGAGCAAATTATTTCCAAAAATTGTTTAAAATAATTATCCCTATGGTTTCCCCAACGCTGTTTTTTGTTATATTCATCGACATAATAAATGCATTTCAGGCTTTCGGGCAGGTTAAGCTCATGACTGGAGGAGGACCTAATGATGCTACAAATGTGTTGGTTCATTCCATATATAGAGAAGCTTTTTTTAATAATAGATTTGAAATGGCAAGCACTCAATCCGTTATATTATTCTGCATAATGCTGTTTATAACAATAATTCAGTTTAAATTTGAAAAGAAAGGAGTGTTCTATAAATAATGATAAGCAGAAACAAAAAAATAGCACTCTTTTTTGTAAGTGTGATATTGGGAATTATTATTATTTTTCCAATACTATATGCTCTTTCTATAAGCTTTATGGATCAGGGGGAGATATTTCAGTATCCACCTAAAATTTTTCCCGGCAGCTTTAGATTAGATAATTATAGAAAGGTCTTATCCACTGCTCCGATTTTTAAATTTATTATTAATAGTTTAATAGTTTCTTCAGCGGTTACCCTTGGTCAGATAATTACTGCCAGCCTAGCGGCTTATGCCTTTGCTTTTTATGATTTCAAAGGGAAAAAAGCTATATTTATAGCTATCCTGGCAACCATGATGATACCTGGAGAAGCCATAATAATAGCTAATTATTTGTCTATAGCATCCTGGAACTGGATTGACAGCTATCAGGGATTGATTGTACCTTATTTAACTTCTGCTATGGGTATATTTATGATGAGACAGTACTATCTCACTATACCTAAAGAATTAAGGGAGGCTTCTATAATAGACGGATGCAGCTCTTTTAAATTCCTTACTAAAATAGTTATTCCTTTGTCCAGACCAATAGTGGGAGCATTAGGAATATACGTATTTTTAATGACCTGGAATCAATATATGTGGCCGCTTTTGGTAACCAACGGTCCTCATAAACGAACTGTACAAATAGGCATAAGCATGCTTCAGTTTGCTGAAGCTCAGTCCTATGGAATTATAATGGCAGGAATAGTAATGATACTTATACCATCTATATTTATATTTATTGCCGGTCAGGAACAGCTGATAAAGGGTATGACATCAGGTGCGGTAAAGGGATAATTTTTACTTAAATAATTAAAGATTAAATAAAGATAATATTATAGGAGGTTTAATAATGAAAAAGAAGTTGCTTTCATTAATTTTAGCGGCATCTATGGTTACTATGATTACAGCTGGATGCTCCGGTTCTAATGATAATTCCGGAGCAAAGGGCGGAGGAACTACTGAATTAATATTCTGGCACTCCATGGGAGGTGCAGGAGGAGAAGCAATTAGCAAAATGGTTGAGGACTTTAATAAAAGTCAGGATAAAATTAAGGTTAATGCTGAGTATCAGGGTTCCTATGATGATGCTATAAACAAGATGAAGAGTTCACAGCAGGGAAATGCAGGACCGGATATAATGCAGCTTTATGATATAGGTACAAGATGGATGATAGATAGTGGTTATGCAGTACCCATGCAGCAGTTTATAGATGAAGATAAATTTGATATTTCATCCTTAGAAAAAAACATTCTTGGATATTATACCGTTAATGATAAACTATATTCTATGCCTTTTAACTCTTCTACTCCAATACTTTATTATAATAAAGATGCCTTCAAAGAAGCGGGACTAGATCCTGAAAAGGCTCCCAAAACCATGAAGGAATTACAGGAAATATCTGCAAAGCTTACTAAGAAAGAAGGCGACAAGGTTTCTCGTTATGGATATTCAATGGCGGTATATGGATGGTTCTTTGAACAGTTTGCCGCTAAACAGGGACTAGCCTTTGCAAATAACGAAAATGGAAGAAAAGACAAGGCTACTGCGGTGGAATTTGACAAAAATGGTGCTGGATTAAATATATTTAAGATGTGGAAGGAATTATACGATACAGGTAATGCAGGAAATTACGGAAGAAAGACAGCAGATACACAAAATGCCTTTAATGCAGGTAAAACAGCTATGATGATTGACTCAACTGCAGTACTAAACTCAATAATTAAAGGTACAAACGGAAAGTTTGAAGTGGGGACAGCTTTTCTTCCTTCTATTAATGAGGGGGATAAGGGAGGAGTATCTATAGGAGGAGGTTCTCTTTGGATACTGGATAATAAGGACAAGGAAAAAGGAAAAGCAGCCTGGGAATTCATTAAATTTATGGTTTCTCCTGAGCAGCAGGTATACTGGCATAAGAGCACAGGATACTTCCCAATAACACAAAAAGCTTATGACCTTCCTGAAATGAAGGAGCATCTGAAAAAATATCCTCAGTTCCAAACAGCTATTGATCAGCTTCATGCTTCTACTGTGGAATCAAGAGGCGCTTTATTAGGAGTATTCCCTCAAGCAAGACAGGTAATAGAAACAGAGATAGAAGGACTGCTTCAGAATAAATCTACACCGGAGCAGGCTGTAGAAAAAGCAGCTTCTACCATTAACACTGCATTGGAAAAGTACAATAAATCAAACAAATAAATACTTACAATGGAGAATTAGTAAACAGGATAAAATGTCCTATATAGGACTTTTATCCTGTTTTTACTTGTTTAATTTGATTTTTCTTATATTAATGCGGTTAAGTTTCATAAATTCCATTAAAATAGCAATCCCTGCACTAATAGCTTATTTAATAAAAAATGATAATGTGGTATTATAATTAAAGGAGAGGGAGGCTTCTCCCTTTTATTTGGTTAGATTATAAAAGGATTTTTAGGTTAGAATATTATACAAATTATAATGGTGGAGGATAGATTATGGAAAAAGAAATTTTAAAGCCCTCTATATTACCGGGATTTCTGGAGCTGCTGCCTTCAGAACAGATAGCATTTAACAAGATGAAGGATACTATCAGAAGGAATTATGAAAAATACGGGTTTATTCCTCAAGAGACTCCTTTAATTGAAAAGTCGGAAGTTCTTCTTGCTAAGGGTGGAGGAGAAACTGAAAAACAGATTTATAGATTCAACAAAGGAGACAGCGATTTATCTTTAAGATTTGATCTTACAGTTCCTCTTGCAAGATATGTAGCACAGCATATGTCTTCCTTAACCTTTCCATACAGAAGATATCAAATTGGTAAGGTTTATAGGGGAGAAAGAAATCAAAAGGGAAGATTCAGGGAATTCTATCAATGCGATATAGATATAATAGGTAATGGAAAACTGAGCATAATAAATGATGCTGAAATACCAAGCATAATATATTCTACCTTTAAGGATTTAGGTTTTGATTCTTTTACCATAAACATAAATAACAGAAAAATATTAAACGGCTTTTTTGAAGCATTGAGTATCTCAAGTAAAACAGAAGTGCTAAGAATCATAGATAAGCTGGATAAGATAGGAATTGAATCAGTAAAAAGAGAGCTTAGAGAACAGGGAATATCTGAAGAGTCTATAAGTAAAATTCAACAGTTTATTTCCATAGAAGGTACTCCTGAAGAAACCTTTAATTCACTTAAGGAGCTGAAGGTTTCTGGAGATGAGTTTGTTGAA
>NZ_CCXI01000008.1 GCF_000820705.1 Clostridium polynesiense
GTTGAAGGTGTAGATGAATTAGAAAAAGTTGTTTATTATATAAGAGAATTTAAAGTACCGGAGGAGAATTTTAAAATCAATTTAAAGATTGCAAGAGGTCTTGATTATTATACCGGTACCGTTTATGAAACTATATTAAATGAATATCCTTCCATAGGGTCCGTTTGTTCAGGTGGGAGATATGATAATCTTGCAGATTATTATACTAAGGAGAAGCTTCCCGGTGTAGGAATTTCTATAGGGTTAAGCAGATTATTCTATCAGCTTAACGAAGCCGGTTTAATGAAAAAGGAGAATTCTACCTTAACTGAAGTCCTTGTAATACCAATGGATGATAATGCATCTTATGCTATTAAATCAGCAAATAAGCTTAAAGAATATGGAATAATATCAGAGGTATATTTTGAAGAAACCAAATTTGCTAAAAAGCTCAACTATGCTAATAAGCTTGGAATTCCATACGTAATTATTATAGGAAGCGATGAAATTGAAAGCGGAAAGCTAACTTTAAAAAATATGCAAAGCGGAGAACAATTTAAGTACTCAATTGAAGAGATAGTAAATTCTATCAAAAAAAGCTAAAAAAGAACATTATGTTTTGTCTTCTTCTTTGATAATATTAGCTTTTGTATAAAATTTTATATACAGTGAATAAAAATCGCATTTTAAAGAAGATTATAATATATAATTCCAAATAATTAAATTGAGTGGTAGAATAATAACAGAGACACTTGAAGCTTAGCAATTTATGATAAGCTTAGTAAAAATAGTTAAAGTATAGGAGGATGTAAAATATGAAGCTTTTTATTGATACTGCTAACTTAGAAGAAATAAGAAAAGCAGAAGAAATGGGTGTAATATGTGGGGTTACAACTAATCCATCCCTTATAGCAAAAGAAGGAAGAGATTTTAAAGAAGTTATTAAAGAAATCACTTCCATAGTAGATGGTCCTATAAGTGGTGAAGTAATAGGGACTAAAGCTGAAGAAATGATAAAAGAGGGAAGAGAAATAGCTGCAATGCATAAAAACATGGTAGTTAAGCTTCCTATAACAGAAGAAGGATTAAAAGCTGTAAAAGTTCTTTCAAAGGAAGGAATAAAAACAAATGTAACCTTAATTTTTAATCCTGGTCAGGCACTTCTTGCTGCAAGAGCAGGAGCCACTTATGTAAGTCCATTTTTAGGCAGGTTAGATGACATTACTTCCGATTCTATGGGATTAATAAATTCAATAGTAAATATCTTTGAAATACATGGAATAGATACTGAAATTATCGCTGCTAGCATAAGGAATCCTATGCATATAATACATGCTGCTGAAGCAGGTGCACATATCGCAACTGTTCCATACAATGTTATAATACAAATGTTGAAACATCCTTTAACCGACAGCGGAATAGAAAAATTTATGAAGGATTGGAATTCAGTATTCAATAAATAAGGAGGAACAGTATGAATAATATAGACAATATGGCGGTAAACACTATAAGAGTACTTTCAGCTGAAGCTATTGAAAAAGCTAAATCAGGACATCCAGGTCTTCCATTGGGCTGCGCTCCAATGGCTTACACTCTATGGTCAAAACATCTAAAACACAACCCTGCAAATTCTAAGTGGGTGGACAGAGACAGATTTGTTCTTTCAGCAGGACATGGATCTATGCTTATATATTCACTTCTTCATATCTTTGGTTACGATGTATCCATGGAAGATATAAAGAATTTCAGACAGCTTCACAGCAAAGCTGCAGGACACCCTGAATATCTGCACACTGATGGAGTAGAAACCACCACAGGACCTCTTGGACAGGGCGTGGCAAATGCAGTAGGTATGGCTATGGCAGAAGCATATCTTTCAGCAAAATTCAATAGAGAAAGTTACAATATAGTAGATCACTATACTTATGTTATTGCCGGTGATGGATGCCTTATGGAGGGTATTTCCGGAGAAGCCAGTTCTCTTGCAGGTACTCTGGCTCTTGGAAAACTTATAATGCTTTATGATTCTAACAATATTTCCATCGAAGGAAACACTGATATCGCTTTCCGTGAAGATGTGGCAAAGAGATATGAAGGTTATGGCTGGCAGGTACTTAGGGTTGAAGATGGAAACAACATGGAAGAAATCAGTAAGGCTATTGAGGAAGGTAAAAAAGATACCTCAAGACCTACAATAATAATAGTTAAGAACATAATAGGCTATGGCGTTCCAAAGAAGCAGGGAAAAGCTTCAGCTCACGGCGAGCCTTTAGGAGAAGAGAATATTAAAGAATTTAAGGATTTGATTTCCTGGAACCAGGAGCCTTTTACTGTGCCTGAAGAAGTAAAGGAAGAAATGAAGGCGTTTAGAGAAAATGCAAAACAAAAGGAACAGGAATGGAATATTCTTTTCCAGGATTATAAAAAGAACTTCCCAGCTCTTGCTGAGGAATGGGAAAAATGGTTCAGCGGCAGCGTAAATGTTGATGCCCTTAATGAAGAAAGTTTTTGGACATTTGAAAAGCCAATGGCTACAAGAGAATCTTCAGGAGTTGTAATCAATAGGCTTGCAGAAATTATACCTAACATTATAGGAGGTTCTGCAGACCTGGCACCTTCTACAAAAACTTATATAAAAGATAAAGGGGATTTTTCAGCAGAAGATAGAAGCGGAGCTAACCTGCATTTCGGTGTAAGGGAACATGCTATGGCAGCTATAGGTAATGGACTATGCCTTCATGGAGGTTTAAGGCCATTTGTATCAACCTTCTTTGTATTTAGTGATTATATGAAGCCATCTATGAGGCTGTCTGCCCTTATGGGTATTCCAACTACTTATGTACTTACTCATGACAGTATAGGAGTTGGAGAAGATGGACCTACACATCAGCCTATAGAACATTTAGCAGCTTTAAGAAGTATACCTAATATGACTGTATATAGACCTGCAGATTCTAAAGAAACTGCTGCGGGCTGGTATTTAGCTGTTACAAAGAATGATGGCCCTGTATCCTTGGTCCTTACAAGACAAAAGCTTCCTTTATTCGATGAGACGGGAAAAGAAGCTCTAAAGGGTGGATACATCTTAAAAGAAAGCAGCAAAGAAACACCAGATGTTATATTAATGGCTTCAGGTTCAGAGGTTGAGCTTATCTACAATGCAGCTAAGGAGTTAGAAGAAAAAGGAATAGCAGCAAGAGTAGTAAGTATGCCTTCAATGGAGTTGTTTAATGCACAAAGCGAAGAATACAAAGAAAAGGTATTACCTTTAAATGTGAGGAAGAGAATTGCTGTAGAAGCTGCAAGCTCTTTTGGATGGCATAAATATATAGGCTAGATGGTGATATAATATCTTTAGACCATTTTGGAGCTTCAGGAAAAGCAGAGGAAATATTCAAAGAGTTTGGATTTACTGTAGAAAACATAGTAAATAAAGCGGAGCAACTTATAAATAAATAATAAAGAAAGAGGCAAAGCATATATGCTTTGTCTCTTTTTTTATAGTATATTCACAAAACCTTTAAGGATTATATGTATTTTATAAGTAAAATGTATATAAGTGAAGTTTCTTAATAAGAATGGGATGTGATAGTAATTGAAAATAATAGTTATAGGTGGAGTAGCTGCGGGAATGAGTGCAGCTGCAAAAGCTAAAAGGGTGGATAAAAATGCAGAGATTATAGTATATGAAAGGGGAGAATATATATCTTACGGCTCCTGTGGAATTCCTTATTATATTTCAGGTATAACTAAAGATTTCAATTCTCTTATTCAACGAACTCCAGAGGATTTTTATAAAAAGGATATAAAGGTTAAAACCAATCATGAAGTTATAAAAGTGTTTCCTAAAGAAAATAAACTCATAGTTAAAAATTTAAAAAATGGAGAAGTATTTGAAGATAACTTTGATAAGCTTATGGTTGCTTCTGGAGCCTCAGCTATTGTACCGCCAATTAAGGGGAAAGAACTTAAAAATGTATATACACTAAAGACCTTGGAGGATTCGATTAAGCTAAAAAAGACATTGATAAGTAAGGAGATTAAAAAGGTAGCCATTGTAGGTGGAGGATATATAGGTGTGGAACTTGCGGAATCCATGGTGAAGCTAAACAAGGAAGTGTGTATAATCGAGGCGGGAGAAAGAGTTTTAAACGTTTTTGATAAGGAGATCTCTGAATTGGTACAGGAGGAATTGAGGAGCAAAGGAGTACAGATTCGTGTAAAAGAAAAGGTAGAAGAACTTATAGGAGAAGAGTATGTAAAAGCAGTTAAAACCTCTGAGAATACTTATAATGCAGATATAGTAATAATGAGCATTGGCGTAAGGCCAAATACTGAATTTTTAAAGGACAGTGGTATTGAGCTTACTGAAAAAGGTGCTGTGATAATTGATAATTATATGAGAACTAACTATAAGAATATATATTCAGCTGGTGACTGTGCCGTTGTTTATCACAGAGTATTAAAGGAAAACACATATATTGCCCTTGCTACCACTGCTAACAAAATGGGGAAAATAGCCGGAGAAAATATGGCAGGAGGCAGCAGGAGTTTTCCCGGAACCTTAGGCAGTTCCATGTTAAAAGTTATGAAACTTCAGGCAGCCATGACAGGGATAAGCGAAGCTCAGGCAAAAGCTAAAGGAATAAACTATGAAACTAACTTTATAAAAGCTAAAAATCATGTTTCATATTATCCGGACCAAACTGATTTGTATATAAAGATTATTTATGAAAAAGATACCCACAGGCTTCTTGGTGCTCAAACCCTTGGCAAGGATGGCGCCGCATTAAGAATAGGTGTATTTGCTGCCGCTATATATAATGATATGACCTTAGAGGAAATTGCCTTAATGGATTTAGGGTATACACCTCCTTATGCAACTGCTTGGGATGCAGTTAACATATCTGCTGAAGCAACTATATAAACTAAGGTAAAAAATATTGTAATACTGATAGAACATATAAAATGAAGTGGAAAAAGGAGGAGAATAAATGAAGGTGTCAGTAACAGGTGCCAATGGATTGGTTGGACAAAATGTAATAAAACATTTAATGAAAAGTGGATATGAGGTAACTGCACTTACTAGAAATTTTTGGAAGGGATGCCCTACTGAACAGATAAATGTTGATATAAGAAATTATGATGAAGTATTCAATGCAATAAAAGGCTGCGATGCGGTTATACATCTTGCTGCTATACCTCAGCCAGATAAGGAAGATAACGATCCAAGAGTGTTTCAAAATAATGTAATGGGAGTATACAATATATTGATGGCTGCAGGCATTCAGGGAATAAAAAAGGTGGCCATAGCCTCCAGCGATTGCGCTTTAGGAGTTACCTTTGCACATAAACCTGTAGTTCCACAGTATATTCCTGTGGATGAAGAGCATCCAGCTACTCCGGATAACAGCTATGGAATATCAAAAATTGTTGGAGAACAAATTGCGGATTCCTTTGCTCATAGGTTCCCGGATATGACGATTTCAAGCCTGAGAATTACTTATGTTGCAGATGTTAAGAAGGTCAAAAATGATATGAACTTTGCTCAGGATGAAGATGTTGATTTTTATGTATGGAACCTATGGTCTTATATTGATAAAGAAGATTGTGCAAGAGCTTTTAGATTAGCTATAGAAGCGGACTTTAAAGGGCATGAAGTGTTTTATATAGCTGCGCCTAATACCAGATGTCTCACGCCAAGCATAGATTTAATTAATAAATATATGCCGAATGCAGAAGTAAGGGGAACTTTTATGGATCATGAAGGCTTTGAAAGCACAGAAAAGGCTGAAAGATTTCTTGGATTTAAGGCGGAAAATATTTGGGAAGTAAATAATGACATAGATCAAAAAGAAACTGGAATTGAAAAGATATTGGGATATTAGTGTTGAATAAATTACCCGCTGCTTTACTTGGTAAGCAGCGGGTAATTTATTTGTTATTTATCTGCTACTGGATTTTTTTATATAAGAATTATTTAAAATAATATAATATCATGAAAATATTTTTTTAGTGTAATATGTGTACTAATTGAAAGAAAAATCTCTAATTTACATTTAAAGATATAAAGAATAAGAATGCTTTAATAGAATATAAAACTCTAAATTAACGAATAATTAAAAACAACAAAAACACACAAAAGTAATCTTTAAAACAACTAAAAACATTTACATATGGATATTGACAAAAAAACCACACTTATGTTAATATTAAAACAACAAAAACACAAATAAAACAATACTTAACAACTAAAATAAAGAAAGGGGCTGAAGCGTATATGGGCAAATTTGATAAGTACTTTTTGATGAATGAAGAAGATATAATGGAATATGTACAAGAAAAGTATGATTTCTTCAAAAAAGATGCAAAACTAAAATGTAAAGAAATTGGAGACGGAAATTTAAATTATGTATTTAGAGTTATGGATGAAGATGGAAAATCCGTAATCTTAAAACACTCAGGTGTGGAAACACGCAGCAAATCAGGGAGAATTGTTGATACTGATAGAAATAGAATTGAAGCTGAAATATTAATGCACCAGGCAAAGTATGCAAAAGAGTATGTGCCAAAAGTATATGGTTATGATTCAGTGATGTGTTGCTGTGCAATGGAAGATTTAAAGGAATATGAGATTATGAGAAATGCTCTTTTAAATTATAAAACTTTTCCAAATTTCGCAGATCAAATTACAACTTACTTAGTTAATATTTTATTACCGACTACAGATATAGCTATGGATCATAAAGAAAAAAAAGGAATGGTAAAAAAATATATCAATCCAGATTTATGTGATATAAGTGAACAACTTGTTTATTCAGAAGCTTTACAAAACTTTAGTAATAAAAATTATACAATTGACGAAATGAAAGATTATGTTCGCAAGGAAATCTATGAAGATAGGGAATTAGTTTTAGAAGGAACAAAATTAAAGTTTGGCTTTATGAATAATGCACAAGCTTTAATTCATGGAGATTTACATTCAGGTTCTATATTCGTAACAAATAAAGAGACAAAAGTGTTTGATCCGGAATTTGCATTCTATGGGCCAATAGGATATGACTTGGGAAATGTTATTGCTCACTTAATTTTTGCATTGTATCATGCTGAAGCTACTTTAGATGATAGTAGCAAAAAAGAAATGTTTATTTCATGGGTTAAAGAAAGTATTAGAAATATAGTAGATTTATTTGTTGAGAAGATAAATGCAAAGTATGATGAGATAGTTAAAGAAGAGTTAGCTAAAACAGAAGAATTTAAAAAGTACTATATTGAAGGCATTCTAAGTGACGCAGCCGGAACTATGGGGATGGAAATTATTAGAAGAATTGTTGGGGTTGCAAAAGTTAGAGATTTAACAAATATAAGTAATTCTGAGGCAAGGGCAGCAGTTGAAAGAAAAATGATTAGTATTTCAAAAAATGCAATTAAGAAACGTTCATTATTTTTAAATGGACAAGCTTATATAGAAGAAATAAATAAGCATAATTAGGGGAAATAATTATGAAAATAGAAAAAGCATTATTTGGATTGACTGAGAAAAATGAAAAAGTATTTATTTTTACTATTACAAATAACAAAGGTAATGTTGTTAAAATTTTAAACTATGGATGCATTATACAATCTATATTGATAAAGGATAAAAATAACAAGTTAACAGATGTGGTTATGGGCTTTGATACAATTGAAGACTATGATAGTGCAGGTGGATTTATTGGAGCCCTTGTGGGAAGATGTGCAAATCGTATTAATGATTCTAGGTTTGAACTTAATAACCAAGAATATAAGCTTTTTGCAAATGAAGGGAAAAATCATCTGCATGGTGGTAAAGAAGGATTTAATAAGAAGGTTTTTGATTACGTAATTTTAGAAGACGGTTTGTTACTAAAATATATTAGCCCAGACGGAGAAGAAAATTACCCAGGAGAATTAGAGTTGGAGGTAATTTATAGATGGACCGATAATAATGAATTACTTAGTGAGTATAAAACAATTTCAGATAAGGATACAGTTGTTAATTTAACAAATCACTCATACTTCAACTTAAATGGGCTAGATAATGTAGATTCATTTTCTCAAGAATTACAAATAAATTCAAAGTACATAACACCACTTGGAAGTAATGGTCTTTTAACAGGAGAAATTATAAAAACTGAAAACACAGTATTTGATTTTAGTAAGTTAACTAAAATAGAGAATTTATTTGATGAGGAAGAACTGCAAATAAAATATGCTAATGGATATGATCATAACTTTGTTTTAGATGGAGAAGAAGTGTCTGCTATTCTATATGGAGATAACAGTGGGATTGAAATGAAGCTTTCTACTGATGCTGTTGGATTACAATTTTATAGTGGCAACTATATAAGAGAACATATTGGAAAATATGGTATAAAGTATGGGAAAAGAATGGGAATTTGTTTAGAACCTCAGTATTTTCCAAATAGCATAAACTTTACACATTTTAAAAAGCCTATTCATCTTAAGGGGAAGAGGTACAATATGAAAATAAATTATTCATTTAATATAAAAAATTAGGGGGATAAATAATAATGAACACGAACATAAAAGAAGGAAAGAAGAAATGGTGGCAAAAGATGCCGGATACATATGTAATACTGTTTCTAATAGTAGTCGCAGCAGCAGTACTTACATATATATTGCCTGCAGGATCTTTCATAAGAGAGACCGTTGAAGGGGTTTCGAGACCGGTGGTTGTTCCAGGCTCTTACAAAGTAGTTGAGTCAAATCCAACAGGGTTATTTGATTTATTTGTAGCTATTCCAAAGGGAATGAGTGCATCAGCAAATATTATTTTTATAATTATTTTATCTACGGGAGCTTTTGCTGTTATTAATAAGACAGGAGCACTTGAAAATGGTGTTGGTTCTTTATTAAGATTCATAAAGAAAAGTAATGTTCCAGGAACACTAGTTATTTGGATAATGACATTTATATTTGCTTCTCTTGGTTTGATTGTTGGCCCGGAAATACAAATTCCATTTACTTTAATAGGTGTATCAATAGCTCTTGGCCTTGGCTATGATTTAATAGTTGGTCTAGCTATGGTAATGGGAGGCGGATACATGGGATGGGCTATGGGTCCAATAAATGCTTCAATTATAGGAACAGCTCACTCTGTAGTTGGGTTACCTGCTTTTTCAGGTTTTGGATTCCGTATGTTATTATGGTTTGTTACAACATGTGTAGTAGCATCAGTAATATCGTTATATGCTAAAAAAATATCAAAAGATCCGAATAAGAGTCTTGTTAAAGGTATAAACACAGAAGGTTTAGGTTTTGAAAAGAGCTTTGATGAATATAAAGTAACAGCAAAACATGTGAGAGTACTCCTTGTACTATTAGCAATGTTCTTTGCAATAGTAATTGGTGCAAGTAAATTTGGGTGGTATTTAGATGAAATGAGTGCAGTATTTATAATAGGTGGACTTGCTGCAGGTTATTTATATGGATTAAAAACAAAAGATATTATTGATGGATTTACATTAGGAGCTAAAAACACAGCAAGTATTGCTTTAGTAGTTGGTATAGCACGAGCAATTCAAATTGTATTAGAAAACGGAATGATTATGGATACCATTATAAATTCAATTTCAGAGCCATTATCAGCATTAAGTCCAACTCTTGCAGGAATTGGTATATCTCTTATTACTGCTATTGTTCACTTCTTTATACCATCAGGAAGTGGATTAACAGTTACAATGATGCCAATTTTATCACCACTTGGAGAATTATTAAACATGACTCAGCAAACAACAGTTTTAGCTATGCAAGCTAGAGCCACCATACCTAATGTTATTCTTCCAACAGTTGGAGCAACTATAGCTATGTGTGGTCTTGCAAGAGTACCATTTGAAAAATGGGTTAAATTTGCACTTAAATTAGTTTTAGCAGTATTCGTTGTATCATGGATATTCATATTTATAGCAGTTAAGATAAACTACGGACCATTCTAAAAAGTATAAAAACATAACAAAGAGCGGTATCTAATACTGCTCTTTGTATAAATGAGTAGGATTTTCAGTAGTATCCCAAATAGTAATGTTATTAACTTTTGCATATTCTATCCAGTCATTATCAACAGGGGAGTCTGTAATAATATGATTAATATCTTTTAAAGAAGCAATGTATGAAAATGATACACGATTAAATTTAGAGTGGTCAGCTACTAGGAAAGTATTTTTTGAACGGCTTAATACAATTTCTTTTATAACTGCATCATTATCATTAGAGTCAGTGATACCTTCTTCGATACTTAAAGAGCGGCAAGATATAAATGCTTTATCAAAGTAATACTTACTTAAAGATTGTATTGCATTTCTACCTATAAAGCATTTCCTGGAGGTAGACAAAGAACCACCGACGCTTATAACTTGAATGTTTGAATGCTCACTTAGCAAGTTAATAATACTTAAAGAGTTGGTGACAATTGTAAGGTTTAGATCGAGAATTTCTTTACAAATATGAAAAGATGTTGTTGATGAATCTAAATAAATTACATCATTATTTTTAATGAAATGCTTAGACTGTATAGCTATTTGCTGTTTATTCTCAACAAATATGTTTTCAAGAACTGTATTGCTAACAGTACTTGCAACACGATTTTCTATAATAGCACCACCGTGTGTCCTGGTAAGAATGCCTTCTTCTTCAAGAATTTTAAGGTCTCTCCTTATAGTTTCTTCACTGACTGAAAAGGACTGTGAAAGATCGATTACTGAAACATTCTTCTTTGTAAGTATCATTTTTTTGATTTGTTCACGACGAACTGCTGGAATCATATGTATAAACCTCTCTTTTAATTTATTATATAAAATATTTTAATATACCAAACAAAAACAGTCAATAATTAATAAAAAACCACATTGACTAAAAGAAATTGTGGAGGAATTATTATGGAGAATAAGAAAAATAAATGGTATAGCAAAATGCCTAATACTTATGTGATATTATTTGCAATCATTATTTTTGCCACAGCCTTGACATGGATAATACAGCCAGGAGCCTTTGAAAGAGTTGCTGTAGAAGGAACAAATAGATTAGTTATTGTTCCGGGAACTTTCCATGAGGTAGATGGAAATCCAGCAGGGATTTTTGAGATGTTTACTGCTATTCCTAAGGGATTACAAGCAGCTTCAAATATTATATTTATGATATTAATTTCATCAGGGGCTTTCAAAATAATTAATTCAACTGGAGCATTGGAAAACAGTATAGGGGTTTTGCTTAGGAAAATAAATAAGTCAAAAATTCCATCAAGTGCAGTAGTTTATATTGTTACATTTTTATTTTCTTGTTTAGGATTAGTAGTTGGACCTGAAATTCAGATTCCATTTACAGTTATTGGAGTCTCCATAGCTTTGGGACTTGGATATGACTTAATTGTTGGACTGGCAATGATAGTTGTAGGAGGAGGAATAGGTTTTGCACTTGGACCAATTTGTGCCTCTACAATAGGTACATCTCAGGCTATAGCGGGATTACCACTATTTTCAGGAATGCTGCTTAGAACAGTTTGCTGGCTAACGGCAACAATTGCAGGTGCAAGTGTTATTGTATGGTATGGAAATAAGGTTAAAAAAAATCCTGAGAAAAGTTTAGTTAATGGAATTAGCACAGAAGGGCTTGGTTTTTCGAAAAATTTCGATGAATATACAATAAATAAAAAGGATAAGTATGTTTTATTAGCGTTACTTGGATTATTTATCGCTTTAATTATTGGACCAATAAAGTATGGCTGGTATCTTGATGAAATGATGACTGCATTTTTGGTGGTTGCTATTATTGTTGCCATTATTACCAAAATGCCAATTAATAAGGCTATAGATATCTTTACAAGTGGAGCTGGTGTGATGTTTGGTGCAGCCATGATGGTTGGTCTTGGTCGTGCAATACAAATTATCCTTGAAAATGGTAATATCCTAGATAGTGTTATTTATGGACTCTCACAAAAATTAGATATGTTTGGCAAATATTCTTCAGCAATTATAATGACAATAATACATGGGCTAATAAATTTTTTAATACCATCAGGAAGTGGACAAGCTGCAGCTACAATACCTATTATGTTCCCATTAGGAGAGGTAGTTGGGCTTACAAATCAAGTTAGCATTTTAGCCTTCCAAATTGGAGACGGCATAACAAATATAATTTATCCAACACTAGGGTCACTTATGGCAATGTGTGGACTTGCACGTGTTCCTTTTGGAAAGTGGGTAAAGTTTGCATATAAGGTAGTTTTAATTGTATACGCAGTTACATGGGTGTTTTTACTGTTTGCAGTGAAGATAAATTGGGGACCATTTTAAAAATTACACTAAAAAAGGAGAAAGAAATGAAAGAGTGGAATGAAATTAAAAAAAGAGTAAAAGAAGTAGCTACGAGAGCATATAAAGAGGGTCTAGTAGCTGGAACTAGTGGAAATGTAAGTTATTATGATAGGGAAAGCAATAAAGTATTTATTACACCAACAAATGGTGATTATTTAGCAATGAAACCAGAAGATATTGTTGTGATTAACTTAGATGGAGAAGTTGTAGAAGGAAAGTTTAAGCCATCTTCAGAATGGTTGTTACATGTTGAACTTTATAAACATTATGATCATGTTAATTCAGTAATACACACCCACTCACCATATGCAACAGGATTTGCAATTGTAGATGAAAAAATTCCTCTAATATTAGTTGAGATGTTGCCTTTCTTAGGGGGAGATATACCAGTGGCTAGATTTGGAATGCCCGGAACTTCAGAAGTTGGATTACATGCAGTTGATGTTATGGCAAATAGAAATGCAGCTTTACTTCAAAATCATGGAGTTGTAGCTGTAGGTAATACTCCAGAGCAAGCATACATACGAGCTATTTACGTTGAAGATGCAGCAAAGGCATATCATTATGCAAAGCTTATGGGAGAGCCACAGATGGTACCAGAGAAAGCGCAAGATATATTAAGGGAAAGATATAATTTGAAAAAGTAGGTGGTTTATATGATAAAAACATTTGCAGCAGCACCAATGAGTTTATTTGGATATGGTTCGAGAAAAGAGCTAATACCTTTACTAAAAAGGGAAGGAGTAAAGAAGGCGCTTGTTGTTACAGATAAGGTTCTGTTTGAAATAGGAATAGTTAGTAAAATTACAGAAGTATTGGATGAAGCACAAATTGCATATACCATATATAAGGATGTTACTCCTAATCCAACTTTAGATAATGTGGAAAACGGCAGTGCTAGGTACAAAGAAGAAAATTGTGACTTTATTGTGGCTATTGGTGGAGGATCTGCAAATGACTGCGCTAAGGCAATAAATGTTTTAATATCAAATGGTGGAAGTATTAAAGATTACCAAGGTGGAAATAAGAGTAAAAATAAAGGCAAGTTGCTGGTTGCAATAAATACAACAGCGGGTACTGCTAGTGAAATTTCAAGAGCTTATTTAATTAGCGATGAAAAGGAAAAAAGAAAGCTAATATTTAAGGATGATTATGCAATGCCGTCTATAGCAGTTAATGACATAGAACTTATGATGGGATTACCTAAGAGTATAACTGCTCAAACAGGGATGGATGCATTAACACATGCTATTGAAGGATTAGTTTCTAAAAATAATTCGGTTTTAACTAATATTTTAGCAATTAAAGCCATTGAACTCATTTATAAATATCTGCCTAAAGCTGTAGAAGATTTAGGTAATGTGGAAGCAAGAGATGCTATGGCTTATGGTCAATACATAGCAGGATTAAGCTTTGGTAATGCAGGGTTAGGCTTGGTACATGCTATGGCTCATCAAATAGGAGCAACTTATAATTTACCACATGGTTTATGTAATGCGGTATTATTGCCAGAAATAATGGAATTCAATAAAAATTCATGTATAAAGGACTATGCTTTAATTGCAGAAAGCATAAAACCTATAGAATGCATAAACATGACAGAGAAAGAAAAAGCAAGTTATGCAGTTAGATTAATTAAAGAGTTATCAGAAAGAGTTGGAACTTCACAATCTTTAACTGATATTGGAGTTAAGGAAGAGGATATTGATATATTGGCAGAAAAATCTCTTCAAGATGGTTGTATTTTTACATCGCCAGTTATGCCAACTAAGGAAGAAATAATAAATATATTAAGAAGGCTAATGTAATTGGAGGAAGTTAAAATGATAAGAGCAGATAAAGATCTAGCATTTATGCTTCAATATGAAAATGTTGCATGGTATGAAGAGGGAAAAGTTAGCATATTAGATAGAAGAATTTACCCAACAAAAGTTGAATTTGTTATATGTAAGCATCACTCAGAAGTGGCACAAGCAATTACGGATATGGTAACTCAAAGTGCAGGACCTTATTTAGCGGCAGGAATGGGGATGGCTTTAGCTGCATATGAATGCAAAAATATGTCTAAAAATGAGCAATTAGAATATTTGAAAAAGGCTGCATATACGTTATCGCATGCAAGACCAACTACAGCAGCTCGTATGGAGATTATTACAAAAAAATGTTATGAAGAAGCAGTTCAAGCTTTAGAAAATGGTAAAGAAACTGATCAATCAATATTTTTACATACATTAGAAGAAATAAATAATAAGTACTTAAGAATAGGAGAAGTAGCAAAGTATTTAGTTGATATGTTTCCGGATAAGGGAACAGTATTAACTCAATGTTTTGGGGAAACTATTGTTGGGTTAATGCTTAAGGAAGCTAAGTTAAGAAAAAAAGATATTAAGATTATGTGTGCAGAGACAAGACCATATTTTCAAGGGGCCAGGCTCACTGCAAGCGTTGCTTATGATCAGGGATTTGATGTAACAGTTGTAACAGATAATATGATAGCTTATGCCATGAAAAATGGATTAATAGATTTATTTACATCAGCTGCTGATGCAATATCTTTAGATGGACATGTTGTTAATAAGGTAGGAACATATCAAATTGCTATACTATGCAAGCATTTTGGAATACCTTACTTTGCAACAGGTATTCCTGACAAATCCCATGAAGACATAAACTCTGTTCATATTGAAATGAGAGATGGGGATTTTGTTCTTCAGGCAATGGGAGTAAGAACAGCTATGGAAGGTGTTAAGGGACTATATCCATCCTTTGATATTACGCCACCTGAGCTAGTTAGTGGAATTGTAACTAATAAGGGTATTTATTCAGCATATGATTTAAACAGATATTATAAGTAGTTGATTTTTAAGCAGTAAACAAAATAAAGAAAAAGACTATGTAAATATTTAGGCTACAAAAAATCAAAGTTTTTAATTGGGAACGTTAGAAGACTTTTTACAGAAATTTTCTAACGTTCTCGTAATTAGCTTATAATTTATTTGTTAATGTGATAATTATAAATCATTTTAGAAATTTCAGCTATTTTCTCATGTGCATTCTCAATATTATAAGTATATACTACTAAAATATAGGGGTTTTCAGTAAAAATAATACCTACATCATTTACATAATAATCATACTCACCGGTTTTATGTGCAGATATATCCTGAGGAATATATTTGTCAATTCTGTCATGAAATACTGTACCTTTCATAACGTCAATTAAATGGGCATAATTACTGTTTGTCCTGTTATCATAAAGATATTTCAAAATAGTAAATTCACCTTGAGGGGTGATATAATTGCCGGAAGTATCCATGTTTATACCAAACTTTTTATTTACCATACTCCTAACTTTTTTATATCCTCCCAGTGTTCTGAATAGCATATTAGTTGCAATATTATCAGAATATATTATGGAATAATCCAGAAGCTCTTGAATTTTAAAAGGCTGTGATTTATCCTGATTCTGAAGTATTCCTGTACCGTCTTCATTATCTGACTCCTTGTACTTTATAGAGTCATCTAAAGATAACCTTCCTTTTTCTGCCCAGTCATAGGCAATCATATTAAGCTGAACCTTAACAGTGCTGGCAGCTAAAAAAATTTTATTTTCATTTATGGATATTTTCTCTCCGGTGCTGGTATCATAATATATAAATCCTAAGCTGTTTAAGTCTGCTCCCATATAATTTTTTATGTTATTTTCCATTTCTTTCAAAAGAGTTTCGGCTTCTGAAGCTGTTGATTTATTATGCTGTGAGCCTTCTGATAGTTTATTATCAGCTTCATAGCCTTCCTTGGAAACCTCTTCAGAGTTTATGTAAGAATCTAATTCAGAGGAGTTTTCATCTGAATTCACAGAGGGATTTTGCTGTTTATCAGCAGCACTGACACCTTCAGCTTTTGATTTGTTGGTATGAGGATGGTTGTCCATTGCAGATATTTTAGAGTTAATCAGCATTATCCCTGTAAGGGACAATGTAAGAATGAAAGCAGTAACTATTAAATTTTTGGTGAGAATTGTTTTTTTTCTCTTTTTCTTCTTCATGCCAGTAACACCTCCTAATTATATGGTAATATACTTTAACTGTAAGTTAAAGCTTCCTGAATTTTCTTAAAAAAATGTTTAATATTATTACTGAAATTTTAATAAAAGAGTGATAACATATTTATTAATATGTGAGAGTTACACATATATTAGAATAGACAACTCATTACAATATGTATAAATAATAAAAGATTAAATGTTTGAAAATTTTAAAAGAGTGTTAATGCTGGGAGGAGAATGTTTGATGAGTGATATTATAGATTTTAATGAGCTTAAAAATAAAGCTAATGAAAAAGATGTAGATAAATTTGAACAGTATATATATGGGCTTTATTATTCTATGTCCTCGGGAGACATAACTATGGCAGAGGTGTCTAACAAAATAAGGGAATATATGGAGCATAATAATATTTCTGAGGAGAAACTCTTTAATATTCAGAAAAAGCTCATGGATAGATATGGAGTAGACATGGATTCGTTAAATAATCAGATGAAAAACTTTGGGATAGATATGGATAAATTAGGTATAGACCCCAAAAGTCCAAATTACGAAGCCTTTAGGAAAAGTGCTAGCTTTTATGAAAAATATAAAGAGAGAATTGCAGCAAAATCCTTTACTACCTATACTATTAAAAACAGCGTAAATGAATTGGAAATTTTAATTGCAGAAAGCGATATTATATTGAAAAGCTATAAAAATATAGATTTAAAGGATGTAGAACTAAATGAATTCCTGGTTTCTTACAAAAAAGTTATAAACAACAAAGAATTAACTATAACTATATGTGAAAACACTTCTACTTATCAATACTAATATAAATAGATATTTGACTTTTATAAACTATTTTTCAATAGCCTTTATTCTGCCTCCGATAAACCTTAAGTAAAAAAATATTGATTAAATTTTAACAATATGTTAACATTAATTTGACTCCGTTAACATACTTATTATGTTAATTATAAGGAGCGTGCAAATTACACTATAATTAAAACAGTCTACCAACGATATAAGTAACAAATAAGGTATGACATTAGGAGGACAAGGAATTATGAAAAAGAAATTAGTTGTGTTATTATCAGGAATTGTTATGGCTGCAGCGTTAACAGGCTGCGGAGGAGCATCCTCATCCGATGAAGGAAAGATATCCTTAAAAGATGCAAAGACAGACAGCATATCTAAAGCTTCAACAAAAGTTTTTTATGAAAAAGGATCATTAACTGGACAAGCTTTAGTGGATTCTATTAATAAGAGAGAAGGTTCTGTAACTATAGCTACAACAAATCCAGACGGATCACCAAACCTTGCAGTTGCTGTTCCTGGAGCTATAAATGATAAATATTTAGTAATGGGACTTGCTCCAAACCAAACTTTAGAGAACTTTAAAAACCACAAAATAGGAGTAATAAGTTACTACATTTATAATCCTGCAGCTCAAGAAAAGAACGACAGAAATAAGGGTGCAAGGTTAGTTGTTAAGATGGTTGAGGATAAGGATACAAAAGAAAAGCTTAAAAAGGAAGCTGGAGAAAAGGCTAATGACAATTCGTTATTCTTAGAAATAGTTGAGGTTAAACCTTTAGGATAATATTTATAATTTATAAAAAAAGAGTTTAAGGATAAAAAATCTTTAAACTCTTTTTTTATGGAAATTTTATTTTTAATTTACGAAATGAAATTTATCATCAAATTGAAAATCTAAATTTATAGAAAGAGAATTTATCTTTTTAAGTATCCTGTTTTTTTCAGTTCCTGATGCTGGAGTAGGACAGTAGTCATTTTTGTGGTTCACAGAAGATATGGAGGCAGGTATTACTTTGACACCGGTATTTTCAAGATTGCTTCCTTTAAATTTGTAAAGCACCTGAACTATCATAGTATCTTTATCAGAAGGATTACTGTTTCCTCCAAAAGCAAAATTTCCTAAAGAATAGAAAATATATTTATCCTTATATTTTTCCACACTTTGAACCACATGGGGGTGATGACCGATTATTAGATCTGCACCATTGTCTACAGCAAAATGAGCCATATTTTTTTGAATGGAATAGGGCTTGTAATCTCTTTCTATACCCCAATGAGCGTTTAATATAACTATAGCACCCTGAGACTTTAGCTCCTGAATGTCCTTCTGAATTTTTGTTTTTAAACTGGAGCCTTCATTCCAGATTTCATAACCAAGGAATCCAAACTTAATTCCTTTAATATCGGTTATATATTTATGCCCTGCACCGAAATATTTGATGTTCTCACCTTCTAAAGCTTTTTTAGTATCTTTAAAGCCTGTTTCACCATAATCGAAGGTGTGGTTATTGGCAAGATTTACCGCTTCTATAGACCCTGAGGTAAGGGCATTTGCAAGTTCTGGATCGCCTTTAAAATTAAACTGTTTATTGGTGTTTATTTTATCATGCCTTGTAAGCGGTCCTTCTAAATTTACAATAGTTAAATCGTCCTTTTCAAAAATAGGCTTTACATTTTTAAAAAAATAGGAATAGTCATTATTCTTTGATTTAAGCATTGCTGGCAGAGAAGTAGATTGATTAAATTTTTTATCAGTGCCTAAAGTAGAATCTCCGGCAAAGCTTAAAAGAATTTCTTTTTCCTCATTATCCTTCTTACTTTCTGAAGATTTATCTTTATTCTCTACTAAATTTTGAGGGGCTTGTACAGGTTTTGATTCAGAATCATTACTTAAGTCTCTTTTTGAATTATGGAGACATCCCCCAAAAAACACTGAAGCAGATAGCACAAGAAGAAAAAATATCATTATTTTAAATTTGTTTTTTAACACAAATCACACCACCTTTTGATATGTATATTAATTGTAAAGTATATTTGTCTAATTTACAATTTATTAATAATTGTTGAGCGTAAATTTAACAGCTTTATTGTTTTATTGTAACGATATATTATTTAATTACGTATATAATAGTGAAAAGTATAAATAAGCAGGGTAAAGATTCCAAAGCTTCTAAGGGGTGAAATAGTTGAACGAAGATTTAAAGCTTGTGAAAGAGGTATTAAGCGGCAATATAGATAGCTTTAATATACTAGTAAATAAATATGAACTTATGGTGTTAAAATATGTATATAGCTTTTTAAAGGACAAAGAAGCTTCGGAAGATATTACTCAGGAAGTTTTTATAACAGTTTATAATAAACTATATACCTATAATTCCCGATATAAGTTTTCAAATTGGATAATTCAAATTGCAAAAAATAAATGTATTGATTATGTAAGAAAATATAGAAGGGTGTATGAAGCTAATTTAGAAGATGTACATGAACTTAAATCTAAAGCTCCACAGCCGGAAGAGCAGGCAGAATTTAATGAAACCAGAAGAATGATACTTTCATTTTTAGATACCTTAGGCGAAACTGACAGACAGATTTTACTGTTAAGATACACTCAAGAGATTACTTTTTTGGATATTTCAGAAATTATGGATATAAGTGAATCTGCCGTTAAACGAAGATTTTATAAATGTAGAGATAAATTTAAAGAATTCAGAGATCAAAACCAGAATCATGGTGTAAGGGAGGTGTAGCTGATGAACTGCAGTACATTTAAAAAATATTTAAAAGATTACATGGAAGGCGAAGTTTTTCTGGAAGTCAAGGAAGCCATGGAGGAACATCTTAATGGATGTAGGGGATGTAAAAAGCTTTACGAAGAAGAAAAAAGCATAGATGATGTTTTTTATTCTGTTTTAGCAGGGGAAAATATCAGATTTAACAGTTCCAGAACAAGGATAATAAATCATATAGATAAAAAGAGATACTCAAAAAACCCTATTGTAAAAATCAAATACGCTTTTATAAAAAACAGATTTAAAGTTATAACAGCCTTTGCAGCAGCTTTGTTTATATTTACAGTCTTTAGTTCAGATATATTAAATCAGGTCCCGCGTAATAATAATATAGCAGTTAACAGTACTGACAAAATTTCAGCAAATATTGAGAATAAGACTATTAATGATAATGTTATAAAAGAAAGTACTAAGGCTATGGATACCATACCGGATTACTCGCAGTTAGCAAACAGATTAAAGGGATCTATGAAGATTGAAGAAGGTATAAGTATACCTGAGTTTATAGTTCAGCCTAGAGAACAGGGAAAAAAGTATGAATATCCTTCTTCGTGGAAAACATCACCGAGTAGAAAATTCAGTGCTTTATTAGACGGCAAGGGCGAAATGCTTGAAGAGTCAGAAATAGTAGAAGGTGTTTTTGAAGAAGGCGTTTCTACTATAGTTATAAAGGACAACAAGCTTAATCAATATAGAGATATTAATATCGTAAATAAAAGTAACCAGACTGCTGCATATTCTCCTTTATTCATTGAATGGGCTGACGATGAAAACTTATTTATAATAGTTGGTTTGGCCCATGGAACTGTGGTAAGAGGAGGAGATCTGTATCTTCTTAATATTAATACCGGAAAAACAACTTTAGTCTATAAAACTTCAAGCAACAAGGAATCCGTAGCTACAGTAAAAAAATTAGATAAAGTCTTAGAGTTAAATATGGCGGTATATGACGATGATGAATTCCTTAAGCTTCATACGGAAAAGAAAAAGATAACCTTTGACTTTATCACCATGGAAGATATGGCGAAAAATTCATTACCTCAGGTTGCGGCAGTACTAAACTTTTCTGAAGCCGTGACTTCTAAAGATTATAACAAAGCAAAATCAATGTTCCTAGCGGATTATGATAAAAACTATAAAGACAGGTTAGGTGAATTAAGCCATATAAAATCCATAAAAATTAACAAGATTATAAGGATAGACAGCACAATAAAAGACTTGCTTAAAGACTATAAAACTGCGTTAGCAGATACCTATTGTGCAGAGGTTGAATATAGCTTTGATGACGCTTATAAAGGTCCTGTAAAAAGAGGAATAAATAATCAAAGGATTATAATGGTTAAAGTAAGCGAAAAAGAGGAATGGAAAATAGCCGACATATTCACAGCTCCTCAGTCTTAAATAAAAAAACGTACTATATTTATAGTACGTTTTTTATTTTACTTATATGTATTTATAACATTAATGTTATAATATAGAATTATACTGTAAATTTATATAATATAAGGAGAAATTATGAAAGGATATAAATATATCGTACTAACTATAGCAGCTTTAGGTATACTTCTTTTATCAATTATATGGAATAAAAGTACTATACAAATAGATAACACAGAAAATTTAAAGGATAAGAAAAGGATAGTACTTCTTGCTCATGTTTATAACAACGATTACTGGAATATTGTAAAGAAAGGTGCAGAGGATGCAGCTGAAAAAAGGGACTGCATACTTGAATACGATGGACCGGAAACAAGCTCTCTTGAGGAAAGCCTAAGACTAATAGAAAAATCAATAATAGCTAAAAAGGATGGAATAATAACCTATGTATTAGCAGAGGAGTCCGCCACTCCTTATATAAATAAAGCCATGTCAAAAGGTATACCTGTAATAACTGTAGATACCGATGCAAAAAAATCAAATAGGGCTGCATACGTGGGAACAGATAATATAAAAGCAGGAGAGGCTGGTGCAAGAGCTTTAATGAATAAATTGGGAATGAACGGAGAGGTTGGAATTATTATGGGAGGGAGTAATAACACCAATCAGCTGGAAAGGGTTGAAGGATTTAAAAGTTATATAGAAAAATACAGTAACATTGAAATCGTTGAAACTCGATCCTCTAATTCTTATGCTTTAGAGGCTGAACTTGCTGCTAAAAAAATATTAAAAGAAGCACCTTATGTTGATGCAATATTTTGTACAAGCGCCTTAGACGGAATGGGTGCAGCAAGGGCTGTTGCAGATATAAAAATGCAGGGAAGAGTTCATGTCATAAGTTTTGATGATCTCCCTGAAACCATGGAATACATAAATCAAGGGGTAATATATGCTACTGTGGCACAAAAACCATATGACATGGGATATAAAGCTGTAAATCTTATGATGGATATACTTGAGGGTAAAACCTTGGAAAAAAATGAATATATAACGGAAATAGAGATTATAACTAATGAAACTTTAGAGGAGGAAAAAAAAGGAGCTAGAGTAAAGTGAATTATAGAAGCTTAAGAATAAGATTATTAGGATTCATTTCCATAGCTATTATATCAATTATATCCATAAACATGTATTCAATTTTGAGAATTAAATCTATGGAAAATCAATATAATGATATGATAAATAAAATGTTTGTAATTAATAACATCAATAAGGAAATAAATTCCTCAAAGCTATATTTAGAAAAGTATTTTTTAACAAAAACCGATAGTGATTTGAAGAATTATATTGTACATTATGAGCTGGCAGCTGAAAATGTTAAAAAATTGGATGACTATAAACTAAATGAAGGTTTTTATTTAGTAGAGGATTTAAAAAATACTGTTGAAAGCTTTCTTGAATCTTCCCAGGATGCAATATTGGTGTTTTATATTTATGACAGAGGAGAAGAATTTTATAAAAGGCTTCAGGAAACCAGGGAAATCACCACATTCATAAATGAATATTCCTTAAAAATACAAAATGAGTATTTAAAATATAACGAGCAGTTATACAAAAACATATCTCAGGACAATTCGAGAAAAAATGCAGTTTTGTTAATCTCTGTTGCGTTTATGCTGATTTTTGCTTCCACCTTTGCCAAGCTCATGGCTAAGGATATTACAGAGCCCTTGAACAGCCTTACAGATCTTTCTAAAAAGGTTTCTAAGGGAGAATTTGATGTACCTGAGCTTGAAACTCCAGAGATATATGAACTTCAGGTGGTAACTGAGGGTTTTAATGCAATGGTAAAGGATATAAATGATTTAGTTAAGGAAATACAGGATAAAGCCGCTATTGAGAAGAGGTTAAAGGATGAGGAGCTTAAAAATCTCACAGCGCAAAATATGATAAAGGAGTCCAGGCTCAAGGTTCTTCAATCCCAGATAAATCCTCATTTTTTATTCAACGCTTTAAATTCTATAGTTTTAACTGCTGTAGAGGAGGAAGCTTATAATACTGAAAAAATGCTTAATTCAGTAGCTGTTCTTCTTAGGTACAGCCTTAATATGATTGACCATATAACCACCATAGGAGGAGAATTTGAAATTATAAAAGAATATCTCTTTCTTCAAAGTATAAGATTTGGTGACAGGGTAAGATTCAATATAAAACTGGATGAAGAGGTATTAGAGGTTAAAATCCCAGGAATGATACTTCAACCCCTGGTTGAAAATGCTTTGACTCATGGTATAGAAGGCATGGAAGAGGGAGGCATAATTAATATTGAAGCATTAAAAATAAGAAATCACTGTATTATAAAGATAGAGGATAATGGTGCTGGGATGAGCTATCAAAAGATTGAAGAAATATTGCAGGGCAATAACATATCAAAGGTTCATGGACAAACTACCGGTTTAGGAGTGGGAAATGTGGTTAATAGATTAAGGATATTTTTTGAGGATGAAGACGTTATAACCATATTAAGCGAGGAAAATAAGGGCACAAAGATTTATGTTAAAATTCCAGCATAGGAGAGGATGTTTATGTTTAATGTACTTATAGCAGATGACGAGGAACTTGAAAGAAGAGCCATAAGAAACATAATATTAAATAATTTTAACAGTGACTGTTCAATATATGAAGCAAAAAACGGAAGAGAAGCTATAGAGCTTGGGGAGAGAATAAGACCGGATTTAGTTATAATAGATATCAAAATGCCGGGAATAAACGGTATTGAAGCTATAAAGGAAATGCATAAAAATCTTCCGGATACCTATTTCATAATTGTTACCGCCTACGATTATTTTAATTATGCTAAGGAAGCTATTGAATATAATGTTAAGCAGTATATATTGAAGCCTTTTAAAAGGGAAGATTTTACTTTAAAAATAAGAGATGCCCTGGAATATTTAAAGCATATTCAGGATAAGAGAAGAAGAGAGCTTGAGCTTAAAGAAAAGCTTTATTCCATTAAGCCAGTGGTGAAAAATGAGCTTTGCAGCAGTATTATACATGACAGGTTGAGTTTTATAGATTTTAAACTGTATCAAGAAGCTGTAAATATGAGCCTTCAGAAAGCTTATTCTATGGCAATAAGGATAATAAGCAGCAATTCTTTTAAACTATCCATAATCAGAGAATACATAGAAGAGCTGGGAAATGAGAGCACTGGGATAATAGCCTATTGCCTTACTAAAGATAAAATAATAGCTTTCTGCAAAGCACAGGAGGATTTAGAGGGAGATAAAGACAGTGAGGATATGGCCAGAAAAATAAGAAGAATGCTTAGGGACAAATTTAATTTAAATACTTATATAGGAATAGGAAGTGTATCAAAGGATATACTTGAACTGCCGAATTCATATATTCAAAGTGAAGAAGCATTAAAATACTGCGGAGAAAAAGAAAAAATTCTTCATTTCAATAAGCTTAATTTTCATGATCTTTCTAATCAGGAGTTTAAGGAGGAACCGGAACATAATAAAAAGATGTTAAATCTTGCACTGGAGTATATAAGAAAAAATTACAATAAAGAAATAACTCTGGAATCAATTTCTGCTCATGTTAATGTAAGTTCTTTTTATTTTAGTAAATGCTTTAAGGAAAGCATCGGTATTAATTTTATAGATTACCTTACTGAATTTCGAATAGAAGCTGCTAAAGATATGCTGAAAAAAGGAGAGTTTAATATTAAGGAAATATGCTTTGAGGTAGGATACAGCGATCCTAACTATTTCAGCAGAGTATTTAAAAAGATTGAAGGGGTAAGTCCTACAGAATATAAAAGTAAAATGTTATAAGGTGATAACTAATTTGTCACTTGTCAGGTGCCTGGCACCAATAATTGCTATATAGCATTTTTTTGTGGTTAGAACCGCAATAAAGTTAAGCAATATAGCAATTATTTCTATGTTTATAATAACGTTTACAGTATATCATTAATACGTAAACAAAATAGCAATAAGGGGGAGAAATTATGAAAAAAATATTAGCTATAGCAGCTGCAACCCTAATAGCAGCATCCGCATTAGTTGGATGCAGCGGAAAATCTGATTCAGGAAAACCCGGAGCAGAGGGCAAAAAGACTATAAAGGTAGGAGTTGCGCTATATAAATTTGATGATACCTTTATATCTACTGTAAGAAAAGCCATTGAAGAAGAAGCTGCAGCTATTAAAGGTAAAGACGGAGTTGAAATATCACTAAACTTTACCGATGGACAAGGTCAGCAGGCTTCACAAAATGACCAGATAGATACCTTTATCACTCAAAAATATGACGTGCTTGCTGTTAATATGGTTGACCGTACTGCTGCATCAGTTATTATAGATAAAGCAAAGCAGGCCGGTATTCCTGTGGTATTTTTCAACAGAGAGCCTGTTAAAGAAGATATGGCTAAATGGGAAAAGTTATTTTACGTAGGAGCTAAAGCTGAAGAGTCAGGTTCCATGCAGGGACAAATGATTGCTGATTACTGGAAAAAGACTCCTGATGCAGATAAGAACAAAGACGGAAAAATCCAATATGTTATGTTAGAAGGTGAACCAGGACATCAGGATGCTATTCTAAGAACTCAATTTTCTATTAAGGCTTTAGATGAATCGGGAATCAAAACTGAAAAACTTGCTGGGGATACTGGTAACTGGCAGAGATCTCAAGGTCAGGAAAAGATGAGTGCTTGGTTATCTTCTTTTGGAGATAAGATTGAAGTTGTATTTGCCAACAATGATGATATGGCGTTAGGTGCAATAGAGGCATTAAAAGGAGCAGGATATTATACAGGAAGCAAATATATACCAGTAGTAGGTGTTGATGCTACAGCTCCTGCACTTGATTCTTTAAAGGATAATAAATTATATGGAACAGTTTTAAATGATGCAAAGAACCAAGGTAAATCAATTCTTAATATAGCTTATGCTTTAGCTAAAAATGAGGATGCTACAAAAGCTGTAGAAGGTGTTACAGAAGGTAAATATAAATGGGTTCCATACCAGCCGGTTACAAAGGAAAACGCTGACAAGATGAAATAATATTTTTACTTTTATACTGCTCAAGGGTTTATACCCTTGAGCAAATTAATATATTAATGAGATTGAAAGAGGTGTTCCTATGCAGCAGGAATTCATTCTGGAAATGCTTGATATTTCCAAGAGTTTTCCAGGAGTAAAGGCTTTAGACAAGGTGAGCATAAAAATCAAACCTGGTTCAGTTCATGCACTTATGGGAGAAAACGGTGCAGGGAAGTCAACTCTTATGAAATGTCTTTTTGGAATCTATAAAGCAGATGAAGGAGAAATTTTTTTAGAAGGAAAAAAGGTAGAGTTTAAAAATTCTAAGGACGCTTTAGACAATGGGATCTCTATGATTCATCAGGAGCTTCATCCTGTTCCATATAGAAGTGTAATGGAAAATATATGGCTTGGAAGATATCCTGTGAAAAATGTTTTAGGCATAAAGCCTGTAGATCATAAAAAAATGTACAAGGATACTGAAGCTCTTATGGATGAACTTCAAATGAGTATTAAACCTCATACCCTTATGGCAAAGCTATCAGTATCTCAAATTCAGGCGGTGGAAATTGCTAAGGCTGTTTCCTATAGGTCAAAAATAATAGTAATGGATGAGCCTACCTCCTCCTTAACGGAAACAGAAGTTGCTCATCTTTTTAGAATTATTAATAACTTAAGAAAACAAGGCGTAGCTATTATATATATATCACATAAAATGGAGGAAATACTGAACATATCCGATGAAGTTTCAATAATGAGGGATGGCAGATATCTTGGCACCTGGCAGGCGGAGGAATTAACCACTGACTTAATTATAAACAAGATGGTGGGAAGAGATTTAACTAATAGGTTTCCACCAAGAGAAAATGTACCGCAGGAGGTTATCCTTAAGGTACAAGAGCTTACCTCAACTAATCCTAAGTCATTTAAAAATATCAGCTTTGACGTTAAAAAGGGAGAAATCCTTGGGATAGCCGGTCTCGTAGGAGCTCAAAGGACAGAAATGGTGGAAGCACTTTTTGGACTTAGAAGTACTTCAGCAGGCATCACTTATTTAAAGGGACAGCCTGTAAGGATCAGTACTCCTATAGATGCTATAAAAAATAGGATTGCACTGCTTACAGAGGAGAGGAGAGTTACGGGGATATTCCCGGTACTTTCCGTAGAAGATAATATGCTGGTGGCATCTATTTCTAATTATCTTCATAGAGGTGCAATTAACAGCAAAAAGTGCGTTAAAGCGGTAAAGGAAAATATAACCTCCTTAAGGATAAAAACACCCTCCTATAAAACTCAAATAAGAAATTTATCCGGAGGTAATCAGCAAAAGGTTATTTTTTCAAGATGGCTATTAAGTAATCCTGATATTTTGATTTTAGATGAGCCTACAAGAGGAATAGACGTAGGTGCAAAATATGAAATATACTCTATAATTGCTGAGCTTGCAAAAAAAGGTAAGAGTATAATTATGATATCTTCAGAACTTCCTGAACTATTGGGAATGTGCGACAGAATAATGGTAATGTGTGAAGGAAGAGTCACAGGAACATTAAATTCTGAAGATGCAAATCAGGAAATAATAATGAAATATGCAACTCAGTTTGCTAAGCAAGGAGGCTTATAGAAATGTCATCAGAAAAGGAAAAGAAAAGTTTTAAGTTAGATATTAGCTCTATTAGAGAATTTTCAAGCACTAATGCTATTTATTTAGTTCTCCTAGTATTATTTCTAGGTATAGGGTTTTTGGAAAACAGCTTTTTCTCATTTAATAACATAAAAAATGTACTTCTTATATCTTCTGTACGTATGATAATTGCCTTAGGGGTTGGAGGAGTGCTTATAACCAAAGGAACTGACCTGTCCGCAGGACGTATAGTAGGGTTGACTGCCTGCGTGTCTGCAAGTCTTCTTCAGAGACCGGACTATGCTTATAAGTTATTTCCTAACCTGCAGCAGATGCCTCTTATAGTACCTATTTTGCTTGCTATAGTTATAGGAATGATCATAGGATTGCTGAATGGTATATCCATAGCTTATTTAAAGGTTCCGCCCTTTATTGCTACTTTGGGTATGATGGTAATAGTTTATGGATTGGCTTTAATTTATACTAATGCCCAGCCAATAGGAGGATTAAGAAATGATTTTACCACTGTGGCCTCCGGGGCAAAATTTATTGTGCCAAATTTGATTTTAATCGCGGTGGCAGTAGCGGCTTTAATATGGTTTATATTAAATAAAACGCGTTTTGGTAAATATATATATGCCATTGGGGGAAATCCTGCAGCAGCAGAGGTTTCCGGTGTAAATGTGGAATTAACACTTTTAAAGGTATATGCTTTAGCAGGAGCGCTTTATGGACTTGCAGGTGTTTTGCTGGCAGCGAGAACCGGTGGAGCCACCAATAATTATGGACAAATGTATGAGCTGGATGCTATTGCAGCAGCTACTATAGGTGGAGTATCAACCTCCGGAGGAATAGGAAAGGTTTCAGGTATAATAACCGGGGTATTAATTTTTGAAGTTTTAAATAATGGACTTGTTATACTGGGAGTATCTACTTACTGGCAGCAGGTTATAAAGGGTGTCATAATAATAGGTGCTGTTGCTTTTGATATAAGAAAATATTTAAGTAAAAAATAAAATATAATTTGCCCTCCAAATTATTAAAGGGTGTCCTTGTAGGACACCCCTTTTTTAAGATTTAATTTAATCACAACACATTAAACCAAAGACTCAGCTTACCTCCACATAAGTATCTATTATTTGGGCCTTTTGTGTGCTGTGTCTGTAAAAGATAAGCCCTAAACTGTCAGCTAAAGCCCATCCTATAGGAATTGACCACCAGATACCTTTTTCTCCTATCATAGGAAATCTAGACAGAAAATAAGCCATAAAAACTCTTGTTCCCAGGGAGGCTATAGTCAATACAATTGAAGTCTTTAAGTTTCCTATACCTCTAAAATATCCATAAAACATAAATAAAAAACCTATTAATACGTAGAATATTGATATTACTGAAAGATACTCAATCCCCATATTAATGACATTAACTTCTTCAGCACTTACAAAAATATGCATTAAATATCTTGAAGACAGCAAAATTGTTGTAGAGGAGAGGATACAAAAGATTATTATAGTTTTAACAGCTGACTTTACACCTGATTTTATCCTTTCTAAGTTGCCGGCTCCTTTATTTTGAGCAACGTAGGTAGAAAAGGCATTACCGAAATCCTGTACAGGCAAGTATGCAATAGAGTCAATTTTACCAGCTGCAGTAAAGGCTGCCATTGTATCAGTTCCAAAGGAGTTTACAAGACCTTGGACACAGACCATTCCAAAGGTCATTATAGATTGCTGAAGAGCAGTAAGGAGGCTGTACTTTTTTATTAGAGAAAATAGAGACTTATCAAATACTATTTCTTTATAATTAATTCTAATAAAAGGAAGCTTTATAAAGGCATAAGCAAGACACAATACGGAAGAAAGACCCTGAGCTATTACTGTAGCTGCTGCAACTCCTATAACCCCCATATTAAATTTAATTACAAATAAAAGATCTAAAAATATATTTATAAGTGATGCTAATACTAAAAAATAAAGAGGAGTTTTAGAATCTCCTACTGAACGAAGAATTGCAGAGGAATAGTTAAAAAGCAGCGTAAATATTAAACCTCCGAAGATAATCTGCAGATAAGAGGTGGAGCTTAAAAGTATTTCCTCTGGTGTTTTCATCAATATCAGCATAGGTTTTGTCAATACTACAGTTAAAAGAGACATTATAATAGTAAGTACAAGCATGAAGATAAAGGAGGTAGACACAGCCCTCCTAAGCTTTATGTAATCTCCAGCTCCGAAAAATTGAGATAAAACCACAGAGGTTCCCATACATAAACCTATAAGCACCGCTGAAAAAAAGTTCATAAGCATAAAGGATGATCCTACCGCAGCCAGAGCGTTTTTTCCTACAAATTGCCCTACCACGATAGAATCAACCATATTATAAAGCTGTTGAAATATATTACCTAAAAGCATGGGAAATGCAAAAAATAATATAATTTTTGTGGGATTTCCTTTTGTCATATCTTTCATTTTACAATTCACCTCATAAATCTATATCAATCCATTGTAGTATATCAAATACAGTACTATAATAAAAATACTAATTTATTATATGTATTATATATAAATATATATAGATTGGAGGGAAGAACCTTGGATATAAAGCAGTTAAATTTCTTTACAGCGGTGATAGAAGAGGGGAATATTACAGCTGCAGCAAAAAAACTTCATATAGCCCAGCCGGCACTAAGCAATCAAATTAAGCTTCTAGAAAAGGAACTGGGAGTTAAACTCATTGAAAGAGGTTCAAGAAAAGTTACTCTCACAGATGCAGGTAAAATATTATTGGATAAGGCGAAGCACATATTAGAGCTGGAACGTTCAGTATACAAGGAGCTGGGGGATTTTAACAAAGGTTTAAAAGGTACATTAAGGATAGGTGCTATTTCAGCAATTGATTCAGCTCTTCTAAACGGAAGGCTTAACAGCTACAGCAAAAGCTATCCTCATATAAAATATGAGCTGCATGAGGGGATAACTCCCCAGATAATAGAGCTTATATACTCTGGAATAATAGAAATAGGCATAGTAAGAACTCCCTTTAAATCAGAAGGGTTAAATGTAAGATATTTAGAGGCAGAGCCGATGATAGCTGCCTATAGTTCAGAATTTTTATTAGGAAATGATAATGAAAAAATAACCCTTGAAGAGTTAAGGGATAAGCCTCTTATAATTTATAGAAGATTTGAAAAGCTGATAATAGCAACCTGTGAAAGTTTCGGATTTGAACCTAATGTTTTTTGCATAAATGATGATTCACGTACCACTCTTTTATGGGCTGATTCTGGACTTGGTATTGCTATTGTCCCTATATCATCGCTACATCTCATAATGGGACAAAATTTAAAATTTAAAGTAATAGATGAACCACATTTATCTACCCAGATAGCCATTGTTTCTGAGAAAGGAAGAGTTTTATCCAAAGCAGCGGAAAATTTTTTAAACATGTTCCCATAGGAATTTCTACCTGAATTTAATAAAGTTATGTATATCAGCTTAAGTTAGTATTTAGGAAGATGTTCAAGCTCTTTGGACTATAAAACTAACATATTATTAATATATAAATAAGCATTATAGGTTATAATTTAATTATATTGTGGTAAGAAGGAGGATTTGTGAGATGAAGGTACTTTTTACTTTTAAGGAATTTTTAACGGATAAGAAAGAAGAGCTGGAGAGCTTGGGGTATGAGCTTTATTATGAAAAGGAAAGCTCCTTAGAGTTTAAACCATACATGGAAGAAATAGATATCCTGGTTTGTTATAATCCCTTTAATAATGTGGATATTAAAAGATTTAAAAATCTTAAATGGATACAGCTTTCATCAGTAGGGCTGGATCAGATTTCCGAAGAAGTGGGAGAATATATAAAAGAGCAAGGGATAATATTAACAAACAACAAAGGCGGATATGGCATACCTATAGGAGAATGGATAGTGATGAACATCCTGGAACTTTCAAAAAAATCCTATGATTTCTTTGAAAACAGAAGAGAAAGAAAGTGGAAACCTATTTATAATATCACTGAGATTTACGGGAAAACTATAGGGATGCTGGGTACCGGAAGCATAGCCATAGAAGCAGCTAAAAGATTAAAACCCTTTGAGGTAGAGATATTGGGAGTGAACACCGATGGAAGAGCTGTGGAGCATTTTGATAAATGTTATTCTATGAAGGATATTAACTTAGTATTAAATAAAAGCGATGTAGTGGTAGTGACCCTGCCAAACACTGAGGACACCTATCATATACTGAATGAAAAAGCTTTAGATGAAATGAAGGAAGAAAGCTGCCTTATTAACGTTTCCAGAGGAAGGGTAATAGACGAAGATGCTCTTATAAGAAAACTGGAAAAGGGTGATATTAAAGGAGCTGCTTTAGATGTATTTGAGGAAGAACCCCTTGCCAAGGAGAGCAGGCTGTGGGATTTTAAAAATGTGATAATTACACCTCATAATTCCTGGGTAAGCGATAACAGCTTTCACAGAAGAACAGAAATGTTTTATGAAAATTTAAAAAGATATTCCCTTAATGAGAAACTTCTCAATACTGCAGACTTTAAAAAGGGGTATTAAGGCTTTAATTCTGTTTGTTTAATCTATTAGTCATGATATAATCTTCATTGGAATAAATAATTAATATTTGATTGTATGGAGATTACTATGAAGAAAAACTATGAATTTTACAAATGGAGAATTTGGTCTATTTTAGCATCAGCCTTTGTAATGGCTTTATTCCACCGAATGGCTTCAGGAGTGGTGGCTGATGAGCTGACAAAAGAATTGAACCTCTCTGCCTATCAGCTTGGCAACATTGCCTCCATTACCTATTATACTCATGCTTTTATGCAGGTGCCGGCAGGAGTGCTTCTGGACTCTATCGGACCAAAAAAAATTAGTGCTGTAGGGATGCTTTTTACAGCATTAGGCTCTGTACTATTTGGAGCAGCTTCTAATGTGTACTTTGCATATCTGGGAAGATTTTTTGTTGGACTGGGTACTTCTGTAATTTTTATTTCAGTGCTTAAGGCTCAATCTAACTGGTTTACTTTAAAGGAATTTTCAAAAGCTTCCGGAAAGCTTGCATTTATAGGAAATATAGGAGGTGTACTTGCCACCTTTCCATTAGCTGCTCTAGTAGTATGGGCAGGATGGAGAAACTCCTTTTATATAATGTCTGTAATATGCTTTGGAATAGCACTTCTTATCATTAGATATGTGAAGGACTCCCCTAAAGAATATGGATTTACCGCTTCAGGGCGAGAGAACTCCGCAAGTGACAGCAATCTTAAAGAAGCCTTTAAAAGTGTTATAAAAAGCAGATACACCTGGAGAAATTTTTTGCTTCTATTTTCCCTTGTAGGCTGTACAACTACCTTTACAGGGCTCTGGGGAGTAACTTATATAACCTCTGTTTATGGCATTACAAAGGGAGGTGCGGCTTTTTATATCTCCTTTGTAATGTACGGATTTGTAATAGGTTCACTGCTTCTTGGGAAAATGTCCGATATATTTAAGGACAATCTTGTTATGTACCCCAGGATAGCATCTGTATCAATATCATTAATATGGTTTTATATACTGATAATTGCAAAGGGAAAACCCCCGTTAATAGTTTTACCTGTATTATTTTTTGTTATGGGCGCATTGGCTATGTCCCACGTATTATGCTTCACTGACATAAAGGAAAACATTGAGGAAAGATATAGCGGATTAGCTACCAGCATAGTTAATTCAGGAGAATTTATAGGAAGCTCCTTTATGAGCATACTCATAGGTTTAATTTTAGATTATAAATGGCAGGGAGAAATAATTAATGGCAGCAGGGCTTATGGGATTACAGAGTACAAAACAGCCTTTATGCTTTTTTTAGGAATATCCCTTCTAGGTATTCTTGCATCCATGATTAAACCTAGAGAAATTATCGTGTTTGAAGATAATGTTAAAAATATCCTATAATCTTAATATATTATTAAATTATCGGGAAACATCCTATCCTGTGTAATTTATTTTATGGTATACTTTACTCAATAATTTTTTATGTGTGTGGGGGAAAATATGAAAGTTAATAGGACAATGAAGAAAAACGTGTTTTATCTACTTTGTGCCATTGTAGGTACATCTGGTTTCTTAGCTTTTATTACTTCGGCTTTTACCGGTAATAAGACTAATGCTAAAAATAGCAATAAGCTGGTTATAGTTTCACCGGACAAATTAAAAAAAGTGGATTTTAAAGGAGCTATAGCAGTTGAAGAAAATGATTCCTTTGAAAGATATAAGATAGTTCTTTCCGATGAAACGGAGAATTTCACCGGTGAACTATATAATACAGGCTATAAAGTTGTTTTAGAAAAGGCATCCTTTAATGAGGTAGAATTAAAGGAAAACACATCTTATGGCTTTAATGAGGATGTGGAAATCAAAACCCGATCAGGAAACATAGAAATTGTGTTTCCAACCACTTATGAAGAAAACTTTGTTTATAAACATCCGGTAAATAAAAATGAGATATACGTTTTGATTGCCAAAAAAGCAGAACCTTATTCTTATAATGTTACCCTGGATCCTGGTCATGGGGGTATAGATTCAGGGGCTCATGTAGGAGAACTCTATGAAAAGGACGTAACCCTTAAAATTGCAGAATATATGAAAATGGGACTTATATACGGGGGAAGCAAAATAGTGATGACCAGAACCGATGATGAAGTTAATCCTGATGAAAGGAAAAGGTTAAGGGAAATTACAGATATTGCAAATAAATCAGAATCTAATATATTTGTGTCCATACATTTAAATTCCTTTGAAAATGGCGAGCCCAAAGGAGTAACTACCTATTACTATACAAAAGGACATGAAGAACAGGCAAAGGATAGAGAAAGATTAGCAAAGGTAGTGCAGAATAATTTAATTTCAAAGGATGGATGGAAGGATAACAGCATTAAAACGGAAAACTTGCAGGTATTAAGAGATACAAAAATGCCTTCCATACTGGTAGAGGCAGGTTATATCTCTAATCCTGAAGACAGGGGAAAGCTGCAGCAGGATAAATATCTTTTCAACATAGCTGAAAGTATTAATGCCGGTATATTTGAGTACTTTACAACTAAGTAATTTAAAAGGAAAGAGGTGCACTGGTGAAAATAGATTTATTAAAATGCCATGGATCAGGAAACGAATTTTATATTATAGATGAAATAAAAAATAACTACGACTTTTCTGAGGAAGAAAGAGCTGATATAGCAAAAGCTTTCTGTGATAAGACCGGTGGATTGGGGGCCGACGGTATATTATTTCTTCTTCCCAGCAGAATAGCAGATGGAAAGATGAGGATATTTAATGCCGACGGCTCTGAAGCCGAGATGTGCGGTAATGGATTAAGATGTATAGGCAGATACGTTATGGAAAGCATAAATAAAAATAGTGCCATAATAGAAACTATGAAAGCTAAATATAATGTGTCTAGGCGAGAAGATATTTATAAGGGTGTATTTACTGTGGAAATAGTAATAGACACTATAGATTTAAATGTATCCTCCATACCTTTAAATTATGACTCTCCTCAGCTTCTTTTAAAAAGCTTGAAGATTTAACGGATAAATACCTGTTTTCCGCAGTAAGCATAACCAATCCTCACATTGTGGCCATAGTGGAGGAGATAGATGATAATGAACTTACTTCCATAGGACTTTCTGCTAACAATAATTCAGAACTTTTTCCACAGGGGGTAAATGTTAACTTTGTGAAGGTTTTGGAAGAGGACAGTATTTTTGTAAGAACCTATGAAAGAGGCGTGGGTCTGACACCTTCCTGCGGCACCGGAATGACAGCATCTTCAATAGAACTGCCCTTAAGCATGAAAATAAACTGGGTAAGGTCTTAAATGTGGTAAATAAAGGTGGAATGATAAGATGTACAGTAAGCAGGAATATTCAGGGAGAATTAAAGGTTAATTTTACGGGAAATGCAACATATATTTATTCCTGCACTGTGGACTATAGCTCAGGTCGTTTTGATATAATTTCAGATAAGGAGAGCTTTTTTGAAGAAGGCATGCTCTATCAGGAGTTCCTTGAGAAGGTAACGGAGGATTATAAGTTATAAAAGAAAATATTAATATGCAATTATTAGATTTTCAATTAAAAGAAGCATTCATTTACCAGTGCGGTTTATGAATGCTTCTTTTATATTTATAGAATATCAATTCATGTGGTTAGATTATTTATAAATGCCATATTTTATTATTTCGATATATTCATTTAAATCCTTTATAACAGACTCCATAGAATTCAGAAGTTCCTCTTCTTTTCCTTTATAATGCTGCATAAGCCGGTTTGAGTATGCTTCTAATAGAAGAATTGAAGCTTCTATAGCTTTTTCTTTGGAAATACCATCTTTTAAAGTCTCTTCCTTCATATAATTAAAAAGCTGCTTTTGGTATATTTCCTGAGATAAAGAGGCTATATTTATATAGAGCTTATTTATCTCTTTTTCAAGATCTGAGGGAGGGTTTATAAAAGCTTTCAGCATGAGTTCTGATTCCTTTGGATAAAGCATACTAATCTTATATTTTAAAATTGTTGCTTCTTTTATTCTATCAAAGAATTCAAGGCTACTGATTTTGTTTAACTCTTCTGTAAAAAGTTTTGTAAACTCTTCAGTAACACTCTTTAATATGTACATATATAAATTCTTTTTATTTTTAAAATAGTGAAAAAGTATTCCTTTAGAAATACCTGCTTTTGTAGTGATTACATCTGTAGAGGTACTGTGAAAACCGTTTTTTGCAAACTCTTCAATACAGACATTTAATATATGCTTTTGCTTTTCTTCAGGGATTTTAGTAAAAGCTTCTGTCAAAATATCACCTCGTTCTTAAGATTGCTGACTTATTGACTTAATAGTCAAAATAATTATAAGGCATATTTAATTTACTTACAAGAGAGGAAAGCTAATTATAATATATATTAAACCTATGATCTTTTTTAATATTGTATTAATTCTTTGTATAATATTTTATAGTATAATGTATAAAATGCTCTTGAAAGGGAGGGGAAGAAGTGGATTTTCAAAGATTTAAAACAGAAAGAAACTTTTATTCCAAAGCTCTAGATAACTATAGAGATATACTGATTTATCTTCCAAAAAGTTATGAAGATAGCAAAGAAAATAAATACGGAGTCATATATATACATGACGGAATGGAAGCTTTTTTTCCGGGGTTTTCTGTTTCCGGCTACTCTATGGGTATAATAGATGCCATGGAGGAATTATTTAATAAGGGATTATCCGAGGAATATTTAATAGTAGGTATAAGTAATACCTATGACAGGATTAATGAGCTAAGCTACTTTGATTACAGCTTTCCAAAGCTTCAGGCTGATATAGAAGGAAAGGGCGAAAAGTACGAGAAACTGATTATAGATGAAATAATGCCTTTTATCAATGAAAAATACAGAACTTTATCTGATAGAGAACATACTGTAATGATAGGTGCTTCTATGGGAGGACTTATGACTTTTAATTTAGCCTTTAGAAATCCTCATAAGATTTCCAGGATAGCTGCAGTATCTCCCTCATTTTGGGTGGGAGACAATATTACAGCAGAGCTTCTGAAGGGCAGCTATGATATGAAAAGTTTTAAAATATGGCTTGATTTTGGGGAAAATGAAGGAGATTTTATGTCAAGGCCCATTAAGGAGATAGGAAAAGAGTTGGTTAATAAAGGGTATTCCTATGAAAGAGATTTTGTAATATATTCGGATAATGGAGCCTCCCATTCAGAAAGGTTTTGGAACGGAAGAATGAAATACATATTAGGGTATCTCCTTGATTTTCCTCAAGACGTACCTGGAACCTTAAAGCTTATAGAATTAAAGGATTAACAATCAAATAAGATATATTAAAAACTGCCGATTTAATTGGCGGTTTTTTTTATATAGATATAACTTATCAAAATAAACCGTATACATTTTTTATATTTACATTTGTGAATTATAACCTTGCGAAAAATTCATTTTTGAACTAAAATATAGTTTAAATTGATTTATTATGATTTTATGTTATAGGAGTTATTCATTTTACTGAAAATTTAAAGGGGATTGTTAAGAGATTCAAAGCGAGGTGAACTATGAAAAGAAAGATATCAACAACTAAATTAATTATAATTGCTTTATTTTTAGGAATAATTTTCGGTGCATTGGGAAATAGTTTTTTTCCTCAGCCTTTTAGTGAAGGGATAATATTATGGATATTAAAGCCTATGGGAGAGGTATTCTTAAGAGGAATTAAAATGGTGGTTATTCCTCTGGTGCTATTTTCACTAATCATTGGAACTGCAAGTATAAAAGATATAAAAAAGCTAGGAAGAATTGGCAGTAAAACTTTGATATTTTATTTATCTACCACGGCGCTTGCCATAACCTTAGCTTTAGCAATGGGAAACATTTTTAAACCAGGAATGGGGGTAGAGAAAATTGCGGGAGGATCTGTAGAAACAAAATCTGCACCTTTTGTAATGGATCTTTTAGTAAATATGATACCCACTAACCCTATTGAATCCCTGGTAAAGGGAGATATGCTTCAAATTATAACGTTTGCCGTAATATTTGGTATAGCCTTGACTCTTATAGGTGAAAAGGGTGATTCTATAATAAACCTATTCACTGATATAAATCATGTGCTTTTAAAAATAATAGGGGTTATAATGAAGATTGCTCCTTTAGGTGTCTTTGCTTTAATATCACAGGTGGTATTAACTCAGGGATTAGATATACTTGTCACCCTTTTAAAGTATTTTTTAGTAGTAGCTTTTACATTGGTGATTCATACAGTTATTAATTACGGAATTATTTTAAAGACCTTGGGAAGGGTAAACCCTGTTATATTTTTTAAAAAGTTCTGGCCTGTTATGCTTGTAGGTTTCAGTACCTCCAGCAGTAATGCTGCGCTTCCGGTAACCATGGAAACCTGCACGAAAAAAATGGGGGCATCAGAAAAAATAAGCAGTTTTACTATACCCTTAGGAGCCACTATTAATATGGACGGAACTGCTATAATGCAGGGGGTGGCCGTTATGTTTATAGCACAGGTATACGGTATTCCCATAACTATAAATCAACAGCTTATGGTAATACTTACAGCGACCCTTGCTTCTATAGGAACTGCCGGTGTTCCAGGCGCAGGAATCGTAATGCTTTCTATGGTACTTCAGCAGGTAGGTCTTCCTGTGGAAGGTATAGCTTTGATACTAAGCGTAGACAGGATACTGGATATGATGAGGACGGCTACTAATATTACCGGGGATGCAGTATGTACTATGATAGTTTCAAATACAGAAAAAGAACTAAATTATGATTTATATAACAATACAGATATTATTAATGAAATAGAATATTCAGAATCTATAATAAAAAAGTATTCACATTTTATTTATTATGTGATATTATAATACAAAGTAAATAAATAGTATTAAACCTGGGTAGAGGAGCTGTTATTAACAGTACCTGTTTTTAGCCGGCAGGCAGTGAGAAACAGGGAAAGGAATCGCAGCCGAAGAAAATTATCTGGCAAGCTTAATTTTCTGGTTGTACATAAAATATATGTGCAATTGTCACACGAGTTAATCATGTGGAGGGCTACAGGGTACACAAAAGCGCATTTTATCATGCAGCAAAGGTGTCCTTTGCTGCATTGTTTTTTTATATGCATATTTAAAAAATGGTGTACCCTGCATATTCACAAACTTTACCCCTTTAATAAAGGGGTTTTTATCTTGAATGGAGGTACAAAATATGAAACTTTTCGGAACTATGAATTTAAATGAAAATATACTTTGCGTAGGCGGGGTCAAGGTAACTAGCTTGGCTCAGAAATATGGTACACCGCTTTATGTAATGGATGAGCAGCTTATAAGAGGGACCTGCAGAAGATACTTAAATGCATTTGATGCAGTTGAAGGAATAAATAGAGTTGCTTACGCAGGGAAAGCTTTTCTTACCCTTTCCATGTGCAGATTGATACAGGAGGAAGGATTGTGGCTGGATGTGGTATCCGGCGGAGAATTGTATACCGCATACAAAGCAGGTTTTCCTATGGAAAAAGTTTATTTTCATGGAAACAACAAAACCATAGAAGAGATAGAGCTTGGTGTCAGGCTGGGAGCAGGAAGGTTTGTAGTAGATAATTATTATGAAATAGATAATTTGAATAAAATAGCAGAATCCTACGGCAAGGTGCAGAAGGTACTGCTTAGAATAACTCCTGGCATAGAAGCACATACACACAGCTATATTAAAACGGGACAGATTGATTCTAAATTTGGGTTTTCTACTCTTGGTGATGGAGTAATGGAGGCAGTTAAAATGGCAGAGGAGCTTCCCAATATTGAGCTTATGGGAATACACTGCCATATAGGCTCTCAAATATTTGAAATAACACCTTATGAGGAAACCTGCGACATAATGATGGATCTTATAGCCAGAATATATGAAAACACAGGCCATATGCTGAAGGAACTAGACTTAGGAGGAGGCTTTGGAATATATTATAATGAAGGTGATTCTCCTAAGAGCATTGAGGAATACTGTAATGCAATAATAAATAGAATAAATAAATGCAGCGGTGAATTAGGTATTCCTGTACCAATTTTAACCATAGAACCGGGAAGATCTATTGTGGGGAATGCAGGAATAACCCTTTACACTGTAGGTTCAATAAAAGAAATACCTGAAATAAATAAATATGTTGCTGTAGATGGAGGAATGACGGATAACATCAGACCTGCTCTTTATAGTGCTCAATATGAATGCATTGTAGCAAATAGAGTCATTCAGGAGGCAAGGGAAAGAGTTACAATATCGGGAAAGTGCTGCGAGTCAGGAGATATACTTCTTAAAGGCATAAGTATACCCAAGGTATACAGCGGCGATATTCTTGCTGTGCTGTCTACCGGAGCTTATGGGTTTTCAATGAGCAGTAACTATAATAAGATACCAAAGCCAGCTGTAGTGATGATTAACCATGGACAAGAACGTTTAATCTTTAAAAGAGAAAGCTATGAAGATATTATAAAAAATGAGGTAAGATAATATATTATTAAATATTTAAATGGGATGCCGGATTAAATTCAGCATCTCTTTTAAATTTCAGAACAGACATAAAAAATTTATATATATTTTACATAAGCTTACATTGTCAGGATTTAAAATAGGTTTTATTATGGTATACTAAATTATATGATTATTGCTGAAAAGGAGTAAAGCTATGCTGGAAAATGAACGATTGATTGTAGACAGAATTGAAGAAAAGCTTGTGGTAGTGTGCGAAGACAGCAGAGGAAATATAGTGAATATAGATAGAATGCAGGTAGATGGGGAAGTTAAGGAAGGAGATATTCTTATTTTAAAAGATGGAAAGTATAAAGTAGATAAGGAATCCACCTTAAAGAGAAAAAATGAGATGGAGAACTTAATGAAAGGTATGTGGGTAGAAGATGAAAAATAAGACAGAAGAAAATAGTTTCATAAAACAAATAGTTTTTGACTGGATATTTCCAATTATAGCGGCTATCATCATAGCCTACTTAATCAATACCTTTCTTATATTTAAGGTTTACATACCTTCTGAATCCATGAAACCAACCCTCAATGAAAAGGATCAGCTCTTTGTTACTAAAATGTATAATAGAAATAAAATAGAGAGGGGAGATATATTGGTTTTTTATTCTCATGAAATTGGGGATCTGCTTATAAAAAGAGTTATAGGTCTGCCGGGAGACAAAGTGGATATAAAAAACGGAGAAGTTAGTGTAAACGGAGAAAAACTTGAAGAAAGCTATGTTAAATATCCTGCTCAAAGTACTAAAAGCTTTGAAGTTCCGGAAGGAAAGTATCTGTTTTTAGGTGATAACAGGGCTAACTCCAATGACGGTAGAATGTGGAAAAATCCATATATAGATGGAAAGGATATAAAAGGGAAAGCTCAGGTAAGGGTATATCCCTTTAACAGAATTGGATTTATAAAATAGGAGGTTTGAAAAATGGAAAAAATTAATGCAAAAATAGAAGAGTTAAAGGACAGCTTAATAAAAGATACACAGGAAGTTCTGAAGATAAAAAGTCTTGAGGAGGACGCTCTTCCAGGGATGCCTTATGGAGAAGGTGTTGGAAAAGCTTTAGAAAAAGCCTTGGAAATTAGTAAGGCCCTTGGGTTTAAAACCGTTAATCTCGATGGGTATGTAGGTTATGCTGAATACGGACAGGGAGAGGATTATATAGCTGTATTGGGACATTTAGATGTGGTTCCGGAAGGAGATGGTTGGAAATATCCTCCTTACGGAGCTGAAATTCATGATGGAAAAATCTATGCTCGTGGAGCTATGGATGATAAAGGACCTATAATGTCAGCGTTATATGGACTTAAAGCCGTAATGGAAACAGGTTTGCCTCTTTCAAAAAGGGTTAGAATAATATTTGGTACCAATGAAGAAACAGGAAGTGCTGAAATTCCATACTACAATGCAAGAGAAAAGGCACCTGCAGCAGGATTTACTCCTGATGCGCAGTTCCCTATTATATATGCTGAAAAAGGTTTAACTATATTTGACCTGGTTAAAACTATAGGTACAAAAGCTAAGAGGAATATGGAAATAATGTCCTTAAAGGGGGGGCAGAGGCCTAATATGGTGCCTGACTACTGCGAAGCATTAATAGCTACCGATGACCCTGCAAATGTTATATCCTTATTAAGCGAATTTAAGTATGAAAATAAACAAAGTGATATCTCATACGAAAGAACTGATGAGGGAGTTTTATTAAAATCCTATGGGGTATCAGCTCATGGAAGTCTTCCTGAACTTGGGAAAAACGCTATAATGCAGCTGCTTGCTTTTCTTGGTGAGCTGCCTTTTGAAGGTACAGATATAGGAGATTTTATAAAATTCTGCAATGAAAATATAGGTATGGAGACAGATGGAAAATCCTTTGGAGTAGACCTTGAAGACGCTGCCTCAGGTAAGCTTTCCTTTAATGTTGGAAACATAGACTTAAAGGAAGGTGTTATAACCATGAGCTTAAATTTAAGATATCCTGTAACCTTCAAGCTTGAAGATATGCTGACAAGATTGGAGAGAAAACTTTTAAATACCGATATAGAGATTAAGAATCTAGATCATCAAGCTCCTTTATATTTTCCAAAGGAACATCCTCTTATCGTAAGCCTTCAGAAGGTTTACAAGGAGCAAACAGGTTTAGAACCGGAGCTTTTAGCTATAGGGGGAGGGACCTATGCCAAGGAAATGGAGAATATAGTAGCCTTTGGACCTATTTTTCCAGGAAAGCCGGATTTAGACCATCAGGCTAATGAATATATAGAAATTGAAGATCTTGTAAAATGTGCTAAGATATACGGAGCTGCTATATACGAACTTGCGAAGTAGCTTAAATAGAAAGGAAGTGGCAAAAGTCTGGTAAATTACCAGTAATTTATGAACAATCAGAATAACAAAAACACCAAGAACAATAAGAACGATGATGATAATAATAATAAAAAGTGGAAGTTTGGTGCTGTTTATATAGTTGCGGTATTGGGAGTAATAATGCTGTTTAACTATGCTAAATCATCATTTTATACAAAGGAAGTTACCTACGATGAATTTTTAGCTTTATTGAATAATAAGCAGATAGAAGAAGTAAGCATTGCCAGGGATAAAATAACCATAGATCCTAAAGACGGCACTGTTTATGGAGATAAAATACTATATACTGCTAATATAGGTGACAAAGATCTGGTAACCGGACTAAAAAGCGCCGGAGTAAAGTTTTCAGGCCCGGTAGCATCCAACCCTCTTTTGCTTGAAATTCTCATTACCTGGGTTGGACCGTTATTATTCTTCTTTTTAATAGGAAGATTAATGTTTGGAAGAATGGGAAAGAAGATGGGCGGTGGTGTGATGTCCTTTGGCAAAAACACCGCAAAGCTGTATGCAGAGAATGAAACTGGGATAACCTTTAAAGATGTTGCAGGTCAGGAGGAAGCAAAAGAATCCTTAAAAGAAATTGTTGATTTTCTCCACCAGCCGCAAAAATATACTGAAATAGGGGCTAAGCTTCCAAAAGGAGCTTTGCTAGTGGGACCTCCAGGAACAGGCAAAACCCTCCTTGCCAAGGCAGTAGCCGGAGAAGCACATGTACCCTTCTTTTCACTTTCCGGTTCAGACTTTGTGGAGATGTTCGTTGGAATGGGAGCTGCAAGAGTAAGGGATCTCTTTAAGCAGGCTGAGGAAAAGGCTCCTTGTATAATATTTATAGATGAAATTGATGCTATTGGTAAAAGCAGAGATAATGCTATGGGTTCTAATGATGAAAGAGAACAGACCTTAAATCAGCTTTTAGCAGAAATGGATGGCTTTGACCCTACAAAAGGAGTTGTTATACTGGGAGCTACAAATAGGCCGGAAATACTTGATAAGGCTCTTTTAAGACCAGGAAGATTCGACAGGAGAGTAATTGTAGACAGACCTGATTTAAAAGGCAGAGAGGATGTTCTCAAGGTACATGCAAAGGATGTAAAAATGGAAGAGGACATAGATCTTACTGCTGTGGCAAAAGCTACTCCCGGAGCGGTAGGAGCAGATCTTGCCAATATTGTAAATGAAGCTGCCTTAAGAGCTGTAAAGCAGGGAAGGAAACTTGTAAATCAGGAGGATTTAGAAGAATCTGTAGAGGTCATATTAGCAGGTAAAGAAAAACGTGACAGAATAATGTCAGATAAAGAAAAGAGAATCGTTGCCTTTCATGAAGTTGGTCATGCATTGGTGGCTGCTTTGTTAAAAAACACAGATCCTGTGCATAAGATTACCATAGTTCCAAGGACCATGGGAGCATTAGGATATACTCTTCAGCTTCCTGATGAAGAAAAATATCTGGTTTCTAAGGAAGAAATGATGGATCAGATTACAGTAATGCTTGGAGGAAGGGCTGCTGAAGAAGTTGAGTTTAACAGTATTTCTACAGGGGCATCTAACGATATTGAAAGAGCTACTCAAACTGCTCGAAATATGGTTACTATTTACGGAATGACAGAGGAATTTGATATGATGGCTTTAGAGTCAGTAAGCAACAGATACTTAGATGGAAGACCGGTACAAAACTGCAGTGCTAAAACCTCAGCAAGAATAGATGAAGTCACTCTGGAAATAATAAAAGAATGTCATGATAAAGCAAAACAGCTGCTTAAAGGTAACAGCAATCTGTTAACAACGATATCTGAAAAGCTCTTAGAAAAAGAAACGCTTCTTGGAGATGAGTTTATGAGTATGGTTAATGAAAGCAGTGAGATACCTTCAGAAAGCTCTGATAATACTGGCAAAGCTTTAGAATAATAGAATATGCGAAATTCCCGGCATTGCCGGGAATTTTGTGTGCTTAAAGGAGGCAGCACCTTGGAAGTAGATAAAGAAAAAGCATTAGAAATGGAAAAGGAAAAGATTAAACTTTCAGGAACCATTGATATTATTAATGGGGAGATATTAAATTATCTTAATAAAAGAAAAAGCATAAGTAAATATATAGTTGATTACAGAAAAAAAGTTCTTGAGGAATTTAAAGATGATGAAGATAAAATAGCTGAGTACTTTGATCATGAAAGGTTTGTAAAGGAAGAAGCCTTTACAAACATAGACAGAAGGCTCAAGGAATTAACTCTTTTAAAGGAAAGTCCTTATTTTGGAAAAGTGGATTTTTTAGATAAGGAATATGAAGATAAAGAAGATTTTTATGTTGGCAGATTTGGGGTAACTCCTGAGGGCAGCTATCAGCCTGCGGTAGTGGATTGGAGAGCTCCTATTGCTTCATTGTTTTATAAAGGTACACTAGGAGAATCCAGTTATACTTCACCTCAGGGAAAAATCGATGTTGAAATTTTGGGAAGAAGACAATATGTAATTAAAAAAGCAAAGCTTATAGGCTTGTTTGATTCTGCTGTGGATGTGAAGGATGACATCCTTCAGCTTGTGTTAAGCTCAAACTCCGGAGAAAAGCTTAAGGATATTATAATGACACTCCAGAAGGAGCAGGATGAGATAATAAGACAGCCAAGAGAGGTAACTGTGGTGGTAAATGGTGTTGCTGGAAGCGGCAAAACTACAATAGCCCTTCATAGGGTTGCATACCTCCTTTATAATTACAGAGATATACTAAAGGATAAGGTTTTGATAATAGGTCCAAACAAAATATTTATGGAATACATTTCCACGGTACTACCAACCTTGGGGGAAACTGGAGTAAAACAGACCACTTTTATGAATTTTGCCTTAGATATTTTAAATATAGATGATGTGATGTCTTTTGGAGATTATACTGAAAAAATATTAAGTGGTGATAAAGCCTTTATTAAAGAGGAAGAGTATAAAAATAGCAGCAGTTATCTGAATTATTTAGATGAAAAGCTTAAGGACATGGACAGAAGCTATTTTAATATTAATCCTGTGATTTTTAAAGGTGAGGTAATAGTTTCTGAAGAAGAGATAAAGGAGCTTTTCAATAAGCATTATTCATATATGCCTCTTTTTAGAAGAAGCGAAAAGATAAAGAGAATACTTGTAAGCAGGATAAAGGACAAAAGGGATGAGGAATTCAGAAGATTAAAGGCAGAAATAAAAGCTTATAAAGAAAGCCTCAGTGAAGAAAAATTAAAAGAACAGCAAAATAATATTGAGTTTAACAGGAAAATTAAAATAAGGGAACTAATTAGAGAGGTTATGAAATCCCGTGATGAAATAGATTTGTGGATTATCCCGGAAAGTGTGGAAGAAATTTATAATCATATTAATGGCAACAAGCCTCTAACCATTGATGATTTAGCTCCAATTCTTTATAATGATGCTGAAGCTTAAGGGAATAAAGCATAAAGAGCAGATTAAGCATGTGGTAATCGATGAAGCTCAGGATTTAAGCCTACTTCAATTAAAAGTGATAAAGGAAATAACTCAAGCGGTTTCATTAACTATCGTAGGAGATGAAAATCAGAGGATAAGCGGTTTTAACAGAAAGCCTGGAATGTTTAGTATAAAGGATGTTTTTCCAGAGCTAAATGTTCAGAGTTTTACTTTAAATAAAAGCTATAGATCTACTCAGGAAATAATGGAATATGCTAATAATTATCTGAAGGAAGAAAAGATACTCCCTTTAGTGAGAAGCGGTTCAGAGGTAGAAAAGATTCACTTAGAAAAAATTGATGAAATTAGTGAATTGGTTGCGGAAAAGGTTGAAAGCTTCAGGACGCTAGGTTTGGATAATATAGCAATAATAACTCCAACGCTAAACGAACTGGAGAAATATGAAGCTTTAATAAAAGCTAAAACCTATGTGTCCTCCATTAAAACTGAAGACATGTTATACAGCGGAGGTACGGTTTTAATACCTTCTTATTTAGCTAAAGGTCTTGAGTTTGACGGAGTAATAGTAATTAATAAGTCAGAAAGCAGTACCAATGACTTCATTAAGTATGTTATGTGCACAAGAGCACTGCATTCACTTGTTGAAATAGAATTATAGGACTTTAATATCCATTTAAAGTCCTTTCCATACTAAATTTTATAAACACGGGGGAAATATGAAGACGTTTTTAAAAAATGCTTTTAAGAAGCTTAGGTATAAGGATTATTTTTGGTTTTTAAGTTTTTTAATAATTTTAACTAAATCCAATCTATTTTTAGCTATATTCAGAACTCCAAATTCAGCATACCTTGATTTTTCTACTATGTATTTTGGAGTGCCTCCCATTGGAACTCATATATTTTTCTCAATGCTTTTTATAGCACCTGTTTTGCTGTTTAAAGGCAGAGGGAAACTGTATTCCGCACTGGCTTTAAACGTAATTTTGAGTATAATGCTTGTATTAAACCTATGGTACTATAGAGCTTATCAGGGGTTTTATTCCATAAGGCACATTATGCATCCGGAACTCTTTAACCCATTAGCCAGGAGCATAGTTAACTTTAAAATTATAGATATTATATTTTTTATAGATATTATAATATTAACTGTACATATATTCAGAAACAAAGATATTTATAAAAATATTAAAAGAAATGCTGGTGGATTTGTTATAGTCACCGCTTTAGGGTGCGGATGGATATTCTTTGATCACTTAATGATAGATGTATGGGAAAAAGGAATGCCTGGACAAATGGTTTTTAGAAATTCCTGGGCGCCTTTTCAAACTATGTCTAACCTATCTCCTATAGGATATTGGACTTATGATATCTACAGAACCTTAAATGAAGGAAGGGACTATAAACTATCCTCTCAGGAAGAAGAAAAAATATCAAACTGGCTTAAATGGAAAAAAGAAAATATCTCGGACAATAATTATAAGGCTATTCTTAAAGGAAAAAACATCATTGCGCTACAGATAGAATCCTTGGAGAATTTTGTTATAAACTCTAAGGTGCATAATCAGGAAGTAACTCCTAACCTTAACAGGATGCTTTCAAACAGCTTATACTTCAATAATTTATATGAGCAGAACAGCGGAGGAACTAGCTCTGATGCTGATTTAATGTTTAATACGGGACTGCTTCCTACAAAAGAAGGAGCTGTAGTATTTAGATATCCTTCCAGGGAGGTGGAAACACTTCCAAAGCTTCTTCAGGGAAAAGGATATAAAACCATATCTGCAAAGGCAGAAAAGCCAGGAAGCTGGAACTGGGTAGAAATGCACAAGGGAACCTATAAATTTCAGGAGGTTTGGGACATTAACAGCTTTAAAATAGATGAGATAATAGGATTGGGACTTTCTGACGGTTCTGCATTATCCCAGATAGAAGAGAAAATAAAAGATATAAAGAAACCTTATTATCTTAATTATTCAACTTTAAGTACCCACGGACCTTTTGAAATACCGGAAGAAAAGAAATACTTAAAGCTTCCTGAAAATCTGGATAAGAATATTTTGGGAGCCTATTTTCAAAGTTTAAGATATATGGATGAAGAGGTAGGAAGATTTATCAAAAAACTAGAGGAAAGCGGAGATTTAAAGGATACAGTAATAGTTATATATGGAGATCACGGAGGCGTTCATAAGTTTTACAGTGAAGAGATGGCTGATGCAGAGCTTTCTGGAGATTGGTGGAAAAAATACGATGAAAAGATCCCTTTTATAATTTATAATCCAGATATTAAAGGGGAAGTAATTGAAACCGTTGGGGGAACTGCAGATATGTTCTCTACCACTGCATATTTAATTGGAATAGAGGAAGATAAGTTTATAGATAAATCTTATGGAAGAATACTGGTTAAAACCAATAGAAATTTCGCTCTTCTAGAAGACGGCAGAATTATGGGAGAGGCGGGAGTTAATGATAAGCCTTATGTTTCAGAAGCAAGGGACATAAGTGACATGATAATAAGAAGTAATTATTTTAAAAGCCGCTGAAAAAAGCAGTCTTGAGATATAAAAATCGTCTCAAGGCTGCTTTTTTGAAGTGTTATTTTAGTGATTCATTATGAAGTTTTATATTCAATGTGAAGCTTTAAAAGCTTCTGAAGAAGAGTTTTTTCCAGCTCATTTAATTTTCCGTAATCCATGGACTTCATATAATATTTTTCAAGTTCATCATGCAGAGCTTTATTATCTTTTAATATGGTTAATGCCTTATCTGTCATGGAATAAAATAATGACTTATTATATTCTATTTCCTTTGAAAAGCTATCTATATAAGCTTTATGGCAGAAGTCCTCCATGTAAATTTGAGTTCCTTCAAACTGTTTTTTATTTATTTCATTAGAAGTTATAACTGCTGTAGATAATTCAGGAATAAGAATATGCTCTATTCTTTCAGGAATAAAAGGATCATGGTATACTTCCACAAACATTCCTCTTTTTAGGCATTCCTGTATTAAATACTTTAAAACTTCTGACTTACCGCTTCCTGGACTTCCGTTTAATACATATATATTTTTATAGTCTTCTGTGAGATTTTCGATAAAGGTTATTATACCCTGAGGAGTAATTCCTGTTGCAAAAAGGTGCCTATCTCTTCCTAAGATACTTACAGGAATAGTACCCAGTATATTTTCTTTAAGCTCTTCTTTGAAAGCTAAGAGTTTATTATTATCAAGAGCTTCAGCATTTATTGAGCTCCAATCCTCATGGATAAGTTTAGCAGCGCCAAGATATCTATAAATCATTTTATAATTTTTGGAAAGGGTATTATTTATTTGAATTATTTCTTTTCTGTTTTCCTTAAGACCTTCTTCATTCCAGCAAATACCAAGATTTATAATTTCATCTACAGCCCCAGGTGCTACAGGATCTGTTACATGAGGTGCAGTTCCATCTAAAACTGCGGCATTGAGACCTTTTATAACTACCGCATCCAAAGAGTGGTAATCTGAAGAGCAATGATGCTGCTCTACAGTATATCCTTCTTCATAAAAATGGGCTGCGATATTTTTCATAAGAGATGATTTTCCTGTACCGGGGCCGCCCTTTAAACAAATTATTCTTCTGGCGTCTTCCTGTGGAAGTATATATCCAAAAAAGGAATGAAATCCCTTTGAAGTATTGCCGCCGGGAAACATGTGTCTGTTATAGTTTTTCATAATATCTCTCCTTCAAGTATTTCATAATATAGTATGCATAGTATGAAATTATAGTTACCTATTATAAAATACTTAAGGATATATAGAAAAAGCTACATAAAGTCAGGGTCTATGGTTATTATGCAGTTATATTGAGGATGTATATCTTTAATGTCAGAAGTGATTTTCTCTTTAAGCTCCTCCTCGGACATTATTTTTTTTAAAGCATTGTAATCAACCACAACATCAAAAATAAGATTTTTCTTCTCTTTTTCACCAACGATTCTAAAGTCATGCATTGATTTTATAAGCGGATTATATTTTATTATTTTTTCCACCTCTGCTTTGGCCTCCAGTATTTCCTCACTGTCATTGGATATAGGGTCCATGTGAATAACTAAATACATATTTAATTTTTCAGATATTTCCCTTTCGGCTTTATCGATTATATCGTGTATTTCCATTATATTAATATCACAAGGGATTTCTGCATGTATTGATGCCATACACCTTCCAGGACCATAATTGTGGATAATTAAATCATGAACACCAGTTATATGTGGATAACTCACTACAAGTTCATTTATGGTTTTGACAAGCTTAGGATCCGGAGCTTCCCCCAAAAGCGGACTGATAGTTTCTTTTATCAAAGTATATCCGGACCATAAAATAGCTAAGGCTACAAGAATTCCTATATACCCGTCTAAAGGAAAAGCTGTTGCTTTAGATAATAATAGGGATAAGGCTACAGTACTTGAGGTTACTACATCTCCAAGAGCATCGAAGGAGGCCGCTTTTAGGGCTGAGGAATCTATAGCCTTTCCCATATATCCGTTGAATCTGCTGAGCCAGATCTTTAATATCACAGATATTAATATAAGTATAAAGGGTAGAAGCTGAAAAACCACAGGAGATGGATTAATAATCCTGTCAAAGGAGGTTTTTATAAACTGAAAACCAACCAGCATAACCATAAATGCAACTATAAGAGCAGAGATATATTCAATTCTTCCATGGCCAAAAGGATGTTCTGCGTCTGCAGGACGGCTTGAAAGCTTAAAACCTAAAATTGTTATTATTGACGAAGCAGCATCTGAAAGATTGTTAAAGGCATCTGCTGTAACAGCTATACTTCCCACAATCAGTCCTGATGCAAGCTTAACTGCAAATAATATAAAATTAATTATTATTCCAATTATACCTGCAAGAAAGCCGTAAGAATTTCTGACATTTTCAGAAGAGGTATTGTCATAATCTTTTACGAACTTTTTTACCAGCAATTTAGATAGCATAAGTAACACTCCATTTCAATTTAAAGGGTATGATAAAAAACATTAAGCCTATTATAGCATAAGTATTTTATTTTTTTAATTTATTTACTCTTAATGTAAAAGTAAATTTAATTATTAAATCTTAATATATGGTAAAGCTGACATAATAAATGTTACAATATAGATATATTTTCTTAAAAGGAGGCATTAAAATGCAGAGAGAATTGGCATCGGAGCTTTTAGACTTTATTTATAAGTCACCTTCAGCTTTTCATGCTGTTAAAACCGTTAAAGATATATTGCTATCCAATAACTATACAGAACTTAAGGAAGAGGAAAAATGGAACTTGGAGCCTAATAAAAGCTATTATGTAACAAGGAACGGCACAGCCTTAATAGCATTTAAAACAGGTAGGGAAAAGCCGCAGGAGAAAGGGTTTAAACTCATAGGGGCACATACTGATTCACCGGGTTTCAGAATAAAGCCTAATCCGGAAATAGTATCGGAGGGTACTTATTTAAAGCTTAATACAGAGGTATACGGAGGACCTATATTATCAACCTGGATGGATAGACCTTTGGGTATTGCCGGAAGGGTTACCTTAAAAGGAGAAAATCCATTATATCCTGTGAATAAGCTTATAAACATAGCAAGACCTTTAGTTATAATACCTAATCTAGCTATTCATATGAATAGAGAAGTAAGTAAGGGAGTAGAGCTTAACAGACAAAAGGATACTCTTCCTTTGATTTCTTTAATAAATGACAGCTTAGAAAAAAATAATTATCTTTTAAATATTTTATCTCGTGAACTTGAAATCAATTCTGATGAAATTATAGATTTTGATTTGTTTTTATACGAATTTCAAAAAGGATGCTTTGTTGGAGAGAATGAGGAATTTATATCCAGCTCCAGACTCGATGATCTTTCCATGGTACACGCAGGTATAAAGGCTTTAATAAATTCTAAAGATACAGAAGGAACTCAGGTTATGGTCTGCTTCGATAACGAAGAAGTGGGAAGCTCAACAAAGCAGGGAGCCGATTCTCAGTTATTAGCCAATATTCTTGAAAGGATAGTAATAAGTTTCGGGGGAGGGAGAGAGGATTTCTTCAGAGCTCTTTCAAGATCCTTTATGATATCAGCTGATCTTGCACATGCTGTACATCCGAACTCCGGGGATAAACATGATCCTACTAACAGACCGGTTATAAATAAAGGTCCTGTTATCAAAGTAAGCGCTAATCAAAAATACACTACAGACAGTGATTCATCAGCGGTATATGAGTTAATATGCAAAAATGCCGGCATACCTGTTCAGAAATTTGTAAACAGATCTGACATGGCTGGCGGATCAACCATAGGACCTATTTCATCGACTCATTTAGATATTAGATCTGTAGATATGGGAACACCAATTTTTGCAATGCATTCCGTAAGAGAGTTAGGCGGAATAATGGACCATTATTATGTACTAAAGTCTTTTGAAGAGTTTTATAACCTTTAAAATATAATATATGTTTATCTGACTGCCATATAGTGATGATAGAAATTCACTTTATGGCAGCTTTTTAATATTAAGGAATAATTAGTTTAAAAGTATAACTTTAACCTGCTCAGGGGAAACTAATCTGGAAATTTTTTAATAGGAATTATATTAAGGGAGACTGAGCAATATGGTTAAAAGTAACAGTAGAAATAAAAAGAGCATTCTCATTAATATGGAAAATAATTATCATACAATAGTTAAAGCATATGAATATATAAATGGCCTGGCAGAAGGGAAAATCGAAATAATAAATGCTTGTCAGTGGCTTTTAGACAATATTTATTTAATAGAAAAGGAATACAGATTTGTAAAAAAGAATCTTCCTTTAAAGTACTATTCCAATCTTCCCTGGAGATATGAAAGCTGTATATCTGCACCGGAGATTTATTTTATCTGTGCTGATTTTATTAAAAAAAGCCAGGGGGAGGTAGAGGAATCCAGTATCAGGGAGTATATTTCTGACTTAAAGGATAGATACTGCTTTAGCATGGGAGAGCTGTGGGCGGTTCCTCTCATGCTTAAGGTTATTTTATTGGAGTACATAGCTGAGTTAACACAGGAGATTACAGAAATTCAAGAAGATAAAATAACCGCAGATAATTTTTGTGAGGATATTATAGGTACATATGTACAAGGTAATTTGCAAGAAAAGACTAAGGGGTTAATGAAGGAAATACAAAGGGTGAGCACCTCATTTGCAGAAAGGACAATAAGGATATTAAGAGATAATTCACTTGAGATAAAAGAAATAATAAAATGGATTGAAGGAGCACTTCCAGAAGAAATAAAGGGCATAGAAGAATGTATAAAAAAGCAGCATTCCGTTGAAAGAAGCCTTGAGAGGAAGCTTGGAAACAGCATAACCGCACTAAGAAACATAGATAGTATAGACTGGAAGAAATTTTTTGAGGAGGTAAGCGAAGTAGAAAAAATATTATCTCAGGATCCTTCTTCAGTTTATAAAGAAATGGACTTTGAAACCAGAGATTACTACAGGCATTGTTTGGAAACTTCAGCAAGGTTATCAAAGGTAGCGGAAAAGTCGGCAGCGGAAGAAGCGCTGAAGCTGGCTCAGGAAGCCTTTATAAAGGATGAAGAATTTTATAGAAAGCATATAGGATATTACATAGTAGATATAGGAAGAGAGGAATTATATAAAAGATTAAACCCTAAAGAAAAAGGTAAACAGACTCTTGAAGACAGATTCAAGAGACATCCTTATTTTTATTATTTCGGAATATTGTCTGTAAGTTTTTTAGTTTTGGAAATTATACTTTTAAGTATTTATTTTAAAAGATTAGGGTATTTTTCTATAAGTAAGCTCATTATATCTATTGCAGTTACAACTATACCCCTATTAGAAGTGATTATCTCCATATTAAACTGGAGCTTCCTCCATATTATTAAGCCCAGCAGGATACCAAAACTTGATTTACAGGGTAAGCTACATAAGGGAATAAGTACCATGGTGGTTATACCGGTTCTTATTTCTAACAAGCACAGAGTGAAGGAGCTTATAGAGGATTTAGAGGTTTATTATCTGGCAAATAAAAGTGAAAATTTGTATTTTACCCTCCTTGCGGATTATAAAGATTTTATTTCACACTGCTGTGATGAGGATAAAAAAATAACTTTAGAAGCTCTAAAAGAAATAAAATTATTAAATAATAAGTACTGCAAAAAAGGAGAAGAAAAATTCTTCTTTTTAAGCAGGAATAGAAAATACAACGAAAGCATGGGACTTTATCTGGGTTGGGAAAGAAAAAGAGGAAAGCTCATGGAATTTATGGAGCTTTTAAGGGGAAAGGAAAAAAACAGCTTTAATGTAATCAGCAGTGACATAACCAAAATAAATAAAATAAAGTATTTGATAACTTTAGATGCAGATACAATGCTTCCAAGAAACTGCGTTTTTAAGCTGGTTGGGGCTATGGAGCATCCTTTAAACAGACCGGTAATGGATGGTTTTAAGGATGCTATATCCAGAGGATACGGAATTATGCAGCCTAGAATATCAGTAAGCATAGAAGCCTGGAAAAAGAGCAGGTTTTCTATGATATTTTCCGGAGAAATCGGTTTGGACACTTATACCACCGCGGTTTCTGATATTTATCAGGATTTATTTCAAAGAGGAATCTTTACAGGAAAAGGTATTATAAATATAGATACCTTTTATGAGATATTAAAGGATAAAATTCCTGAAAATACCGTTCTCAGTCATGATCTTCTTGAAGGAGGATATGCTGGGGCTGCTTTAGTATCGGATATAGAATTTATAGACGGATATCCGAGCACATATAAATCCAGCTGCCTAAGGCTTCATAGATGGGTGAGAGGAGATTGGCAACTAATTCCATGGTTATGGAGCCGTGGGCTCAGTGCTCTCTGTAAGTGGCAGATAACAGACAATTTAAGAAGAAGCCTTTTGGCACCGTCTATAATAATATTAATTTTATCCCATTTTTTATTTCTTCCTCAGGGTGAATTGTATCTTATCATAGCTTTACTGTCAGTAGGGACGCCATTATTATTCCATATGTCAGAAAGGATAATTACCTCAAAAAAAGATATAAATCTTAAGGGAAGGTTTTCCGATTCCAAAGATATATGGCAGCAGGTATTTTTTATTATTTCCTTCATCCCTCATCAAAGTATTTTAATGATAGATGCAGTTATAAGGAGCTTATATAGGGTGTTTATAAGTAGAAGAAAACTTCTTCAATGGCAGACTGCCGAAGAGGCAGAGACTTCGGTGAAAAACAGCCTCATAAGCTATATTAAAACCATGTGGGGAGCATCCATAATAGCTTTGATAGTGTTAATGCTTAGTATGAGGTATGGAAGAAGTACTGCGTGGTTTATAATGCCGGTATGTATTTTATGGTTTTTATCACCCTTAAGTGCTTATTTAATCAGCATAGAATTAAAAGAGAAAAAAGAGGAGATATCCTCTGAGGATGAAAAGTTTTTAAGGGAAATAAGCCGCAAGACTTATGCCTATTATGAAGATTTTATAACGGAGGAAGAAAATTATTTAGCTCCGGATAACTATCAGGAAGAACCTTATAAGGGGACTGCGCACAGAACCTCCCCTACAAATATAGGTATGGGGTTAATAAGCAGTATTGCTGCTTATGACCTAGGATATATAGGTATAGGTTCAGTTATAGAAAAAACCGGAAGGATAATTGAAAGCATAAAGAGCCTTGATAAATTCCACGGGCATTTGTATAACTGGTACGATACTAAAACCATGAAACCGCTGTGGCCAAAATATATTTCCACAGTAGACAGCGGTAATCTGGTGGGATATTACTACGTGGTAATTGAAGCTTTAAAAGAGTATAAGAAAAGCACTATAGTGACAAACAATTATGTTAAAGGTTTGATTGACACCTTAAGGCTTGCGGAAAAGGAAGAACATAATAAAGAAATGTATAAAGATATAATCATATCCTTATCTGAGAATATATGCGACTTAGAGTCCTACAATAAGCTAATCCGCAAAATATGGAGCAGGGCAGTAAATTATGAAAAAGAAAATATCCATTTAAAGAAAAAGTATTGGAACTCAAAGGTTAAAAAAGATATTTCAAAAAGAATAAAGGAAATACAAACGTTCTTTCCATGGATGGATTTGGCTGTAAATAAGTTTCAAGAGAATAAAATATATAAAGATTTATTAAGGACAGTTTATTCAACATCTTTTGAAAATCTTGCTGATAAGCTTGAAATTGTAGTTCTGACCTACAGTGACAGCAGCGAAGGAAATGAAGAATTATTAAAGCTTATAATTACAGGAATTGATAATATAAAAAGATATATCAAAAAGTTAGATTCCTTGTGTATATGTATGGAGAGGCTTGCAGAAGAAACTGATTTTAAAGTGCTTTATAATCAGGAAAAAAAATTGTTTTCCATAGGATATGATATGGAAAATCAAAGTTTGGGAGACAGCTGTTATGATTTACTTGCTTCAGAGGCTAGGGCTGCAAGCTTTATAGCTATAGCTAAGGGCGATGTAGGAACTGAACATTGGTTTAGACTGGGAAGAGCAATGACTTCTGTTTATGGGAGAAAAACACTGGTTTCATGGAGTGGTACCATGTTTGAATATTTTATGCCTCTTTTAATAATGAAGCCCTTTCCTAAAACCTTGCTTCAAGAAAGCTATAATTCGATTTTCAATATACAAAAGAAATACTGTGATATAAAAGGAATACCCTATGGAGTTTCAGAATCTGCATACTACTATTTTGATGCTGCTTTAAATTATCAGTATAAGGCTTTTGGAATCCCGGAAGCAGGACTTAAAAGAGGACTGGGAGAGGAAACTGTAGTTTCACCTTATTCCGCTGTTTTAGCTATGGGTGCTTATAAAAATGCAGCTATAAAAGAACTTAGGAATTATGTTCATATTGGGATGCTGGGAAGATACGGATTTTTCGAGGCACTGGATTATACACCCTCCAGAGTACCTAAAGGAAAGAAAAATGTCGCTGTAAAATGCTATATGGTGCATCATCAGGGAATGAGTTTAATGGCCTTTAATAATGCTTTAAATAACAATATTTTTCAGGAGAGATTTCATAGAGTCCCCATGGTAAGAGCAGCAGAGCAGCTACTTCAGGAAAGAGTACCGAAAGCTTTAACTTATTTAAGAAAAGATATAATCGCAGCTCCAAAGCACACCGTTGAAAAGCAAAAAGTAATAGTTAGGGAATATAGAACTCCTCATACTGAGATGCCGGAGATAAACCTGTTATCCAACGGTGAATATAGTATGATGATAACAAACAGCGGAAGCGGTTACAGTAAAGTTAATAAAATGCATGTATACAGATGGAGAGAAGATCCTACCCTGGATTCCACAGGAATGTTCTTTTATGTTAAAAATATAAATTCCAATGAATATTGGAGTGCGGCTTATGAACCCTGTAAAAATTCCGGAGAAAGCTATGAGGTGAAATTTTCTTTAGATAAAGCTCTATTCAAAAGGAAGGATGGAAATATTATAACCAAGATGGAAGCCTCGGTAATTCCGGATATAAATGCAGAGATAAGAAGGCTTACCTTTACTAATAAAAGTTCTCATGAAAGGACTTTGGAAGTAACCAGCTACATGGAAATAACACTGTGCGAGTATAATTCTGACTTAGTACATCCAGCCTTCAGTAATTTATTTATAACTACTGAGTATGATGAAGAAAATAAGTGTCTCTTAGCCAGCCGAAGGCCCAGAGCAAAAGCACAGAAAAAGCCATATGCAATGCATTTTATTTTGGAAAATGAAAATGAAGCCCCCCTTGAATATGAAACCTCAAGGGCTAACTTTATAGGAAGAAACAGGGATAAAAGTAATCCTTCCAGCATGGATAACGATGCACCTCTTCATAACAATTTTGGAATAGTACTGGATCCAATATTTAGTTTAAGAAGGAGGCTGAAGCTTAGACCTGGTGAAAGCAGAAGCATTAGCTTTATCACCGGAACTTCAGATTCTAAGAAAGAAGCTTTGAATATTGTATCTAAGGTTAGAGATATAAAGGTGTCGGATAAAATTTTTGAGGAATGCTATAGAGCCTCACAGATGGATATAAAGTATTTAGGAATAATGCCTTCTCAAGGAATTTTTTATCAAAAGGCTGCTTCCAGGATAGTCTATGGCTTTCCGGATAAGTATAAAGAAATTACTTTAAGAAATATATCCATGCATCAAAAGGATTTATGGCCTTACGGTATATCAGGAGATCTTCCTATTATACTTTTTATTGCCAGAGAAGATAAGGATATTGATATCATAAGGCAGCTTCTTAATATGTACAGATATTGGAAAGAAAAAGGTATAGAGGCAGATTTAATTATATATAACAAAAAGGATAATTCCTATGACGACCCTTTAAAATCTCAGATTTTACAGTTATTAAACTCTATAAATTATAAGGATGAAAATTCTAACAGAGGTAAGGTGAATCCTCACAGCAGAGCTACTATGGGGGGCGATATGCTTAATTTTATCCAAGGAATTGCCCGTATATTTATGGATTCCTTAAGAGGCGACATAGCAGAACAGTTAGAAGATGCTTATAGCAATGAGGATATATATTCTTCTGTAAAGGAGGAGGCTTTAGATGAAAGGTATATTAAAAATATTAATGAAGCATCTGTTAGTTTAACTGATGATAATAAAAAAACCCAGGCTTTTTATAAGGATTTAAAATATAGTTATGAACTGGCTGAAGAAATATCCTTTTCTCATATTCCAAAGGCTTCGGGGAACAGCAGTGAAAATACCATGGATTTATCAAAAGGACTTGAATATTATAACGGATATGGTGGATTTAATCCAGAGGATAACAGCTATGTAATAATTCTGGATAAGGACAAAACCACACCTGCACCCTGGATTAACGTTATATCAAATGGAAGCTTTGGATTTCACATATCTGAATGCGGGAGCAGTTATACCTGGGCTTTAAATTCAAGAGAAAACAAGATAACTCCATGGAATAACGATGCTGTAAGGGATATATCAGGAGAGGCTTTATACATAAGAGATGAAATCACCGGTGAGTTTTGGTCTTTAAGCAGTAAACCGATAAGAGAGGATAGTCCTTATATAATAAAGCACAGTTATGGGTACAGCACCTTTACTCATAATTCTCATGAAATACAAGGGGAAATGACTTGTTTTGTACCTCTGCACAAAACATTAAAAATTATAAAGGTAAAACTTAAAAATACATCTAATAAGCATAGAAACCTAAGTGTATTTTATTATGCTCAGCTTGTACTTGGAGTTTCTCCTGAACAGACCTACCAGTACATAAGCACAGATATCTGCAAATCTCAAGAGTTTATTTATGCCATGAATCCTTACAGCGAACATTTTGGAGTGGAAAAAGCTTTTCTAAAAATAATTGGAGGAGAAGATAGTTATTTTACAGGAAGCAGAAGAGAATTTTTAGGAAGAGGAGGCCATATAAGCTGTCCCCTTGCATTAAAAAAGAAGAATTTATCAAATCACGCATCTTCAGGCGAAGATCCCTGTCTTGCCCAGCAGTGCATCATTAATATAAACCCTGAGGAAGATAAAGAGTTTTATATAATTCTAGGACAGATGAAGAGTGTGGAAGAAATAGAAAAAAATTTGGAGGAGTATAAAGAAAAAGATAACATAGAAAGGGAATTTAATGAGGTTAAAAGCTATTGGAGCGATCTTTTAAATACTATTCAGGTGAGTACTCCGGATAAAACGATGGATATTATCCTTAACGGATGGCTCATTTACCAAAATTTAAGCTGTCGCTACTGGGCAAGAAGTGCTTTTTATCAATCAGGAGGTGCTTATGGATACAGGGATCAGCTTCAGGATTCCTTAGCTCTGGGAATATTAAAGCCTGATTTTACCAAAAAACAAATATTGAGAAGTGCTGAACGGCAGTTTATAGAAGGAGATGTACAGCATTGGTGGCATCCGATAGTAAACAGTGGTATCAGAACGAGATTCAGCGATGATCTATTATGGCTTCCTTATGTCACAGCGGAATACATAAGAAGTACCGGCGACTATGAAATACTTAATGAGGATATAACTTATCTTCAGGATAGACCACTTTCTGAAGGGGAGGATGAAAGATACAGTATAGTGCCTGCTTCTCAGGCAAAGGGAAGCTTGTATGAACACTGCATTAAATCCATTGAAAAGGGGCTTAATTTTGGAGAACATAATATACCTCTAATGGGAAGCGGAGACTGGAATGACGGAATGAGCACCGTAGGGAATAAAGGTAGGGGTGAAAGCATATGGCTTGGTTGGTTTCTATATGATATACTCAATAAGTTTAAAGATATATGCTGCTATATAAAGGATGAAGCCAGAGAAAAGGAATTTATAAGTAAGATGCAGTTTATAAGAGATAATATAGAAAAGCATGGATGGGACGGCGGCTGGTATAGAAGGGCGTACTTTGATGACGGAACACCTCTGGGTTCTGCTGAAAATGAGGAGTGCAGGATTGACTCCATAGCTCAGAGCTGGTCCGCTATCTCCGGCGGAGGTAGGATTACCCGTGTGAAAGAAGCTATGGAAGCAGTAGAAAGGTATTTAGTAAGGGAAGAAAATGAATTAATACTTTTACTTGCTCCGCCTTTTAATAATTCAAATTTAGAACCGGGATATATAAAGGGTTATGTTCCGGGAGTAAGGGAAAACGGTGGCCAGTATACCCATGCTGCTGTGTGGTTCATAATGGCATATACTATGCTGGGAGAAGGTAATAAGGCATGGAAGTATTTTAATATGATCAATCCAGTAAATCACTCAAGAACAGCTCTCGAGGCTAAAAATTATAAAGTGGAGCCTTATGTTATGTCTGCAGATGTATATTTAAAAGAGCCCTTCAGCGGAAGGGGCGGATGGAGCTGGTATACCGGTGCTGCAGGATGGATGTATAGAGTTGGGATAGAAAATATTCTTGGATTTAAGATAAGGGATGGTAAGGGCTTTGAAATAAATCCATGTGTACCGGATTCATGGAGGGAGTATTCAATAACATACAAAACACCTCATGCGGTTTATAATATCAATATATTAAGAAGGGATAAAGCAGAAGTTATAATGAATGGTAAAATACTTGATGATAATTTTATTCCTTTTCAAAATGGTGGAACACACTATATAGAGGTAAGGTTTATATAAAGAGATATGAGGTATAGATATATTTGTAGTCTATACCTCATTTCCTATTATAAGTTTACATTGATTTACAATAAGATTAATAATTTATATAATAATTAAATATTAATTTAAAATTTTTAAAAAACTATTGATAAAGTAAAGCGATGATGTTACAATTAAGTTGTTTATGAACGTACAGAAAAATGTACCTTCTTTTTTAGATACCCTTGAAAACTTTTTCAAAAGAATATATAAAAAATTTCGTTATTATAAATACTAAAATCAATATTAAACTACATAGTAGATTAACAACTTTGTAAAGGTTTAAAAGAAAGATTATTATTGAGTCAATGTACAGAATTATGTATATTGATGCCTGTGTTTATCTCATATATCAATTTTGTTTTTACAAAACTGATATATGTTAATATAACCACAATAGGAGGTATTATTTAATGAGAAAAAATTTTATCATCAAAACTTTAGCCGCTGTGATGGCTGTAGGATTCTCTGTAGTATCTATGGGTTCAGTAAGCGCAAAAGCGGCTGCTGAAGGTTCTGCAACAAAGCCAAGCAGTATTGTTTTAAAGAAAGGAGTACCTAGCGGACTAGATAACGGAACTTTAAATAAGATTGATGATTTAGTAAATCAAAACATCAAAGACGGTGTATTTCCCGGAGGAGTAATATTAGTAGCTAAAGATGGTGTAGTAGCTTATGAAAAGGCCTTTGGGGATGCACAAAAATATGATATGGGCAAGCTTTTGACTAATCCAAGAAAAGCTCAGACCAGTACAATTTACGATTTAGCTTCAGTTACTAAGGTAATGGGGACAACACAAGCTATTATGAAGTTATCCTATGAAAAGAAAATCGATGTTAATGAAACTGTGGCAAAATACATACCTGAATTTGCGAAGAACGGAAAAGAGAAAGTTAAAGTAAAAGACTTACTTACTCATACCTCTGGATTGACTCCATGGAAGCCAACCTTTTATTATGCCAGCAATCCTAAAGAGGAGCTTGAATTTATCTGCAATCTGCCTTTAGAGTATGAAACAGGAACTGATAGAAAATACAGTGACTTTAGTTTTATGACTTTAGCTTTCATTGTTGAGGCGGTTACTAACATGCCTTTAGATAAATATTTAGAGCAGGAAGTATATGCTAAGTTGGGAATGAAGGATACTATGTTTACTCCTGATGCAGCGTTAAAAGGAAGAATTGCTGCTACTTCTTGGGGAAATCCTTATGAGTATCGTATGGTGGCTGATGATAACTTCGGTTATGTGTGCGATGAAAACGTTGATGATTTCAAAGGGTGGAGAAATTATACATTAGTTGGAGAAGTTAATGATGGAAATGCTTTTTACGCAAACAAGGGAGTAGCCGGTCATGCAGGATTATTTTCTACAGCAAGTGATTTAGCTATCTTAGGTCAGTTAATGCTTAATGGCGGTGTTTACAATAATGTTAGATTATATGACCAAGCTACTATAGATGAGTTTACTTCTATTCAAAGTAAATTTGGACATGGATATGGCTGGGAGATAAACAGAGGCGGAGAAAAAAGCGGCTACATGGGAAAATATGCTGATGAGAATGTGTTTGGACACACAGGATTTACAGGCACCCAAGTAGTTTTTGATAAAGCAAATAATCTGCAGATTATATCCTTAACTAACAAACAAAACAATGGTGTTACAGAATCAGGAAACTACAAAAGTACATTTAAATTCAGCAGAGATCTTGCTAATATAGTATATGAATCAATATTACCTGAAATAAAGGTATCCGGTGTAGAAAACGATAAAATATATACTGCTCCAGTTAAACCTGTAATAACTGCTGGTAAGGAGGATAAAATTGTAGAGGTTCTTCTTAATGGACAACCTTATGATAATACAGAAATATCAGCTGCAGGTAAATATACTTTAACTATAAAAGCAGTAGATAAATATGGAAAAGAATCTATTAAAGAAATTAAATTTTCCATTGAAAAAGCTGCGGAGGAACCTAAGCCAAGCAATCCAAATCAAGGAAACAACAGCGGTGACAATACTGGAAACGGACAGATAACTGATAAAACCGAAATACCAAATACAGGAGATTTTGGTGCCAATGTTGGATTATTAACTGCTGTATTGTTAGCTTCTGCAGGAATAATAATTAAAACTATAAGAAGATAATATATTATCTAATTAAAATTTATGCATTAGGCTGTATAGAAGATTTAATCTAGTGGCATTGATACTAAGGAATTTAAGTAAGATAAAAAATTAAAATAAATAATATGGAGATGCTTTATCTCCATATTATTTATTGTTAATATTATCTTATAGTTATTGAAAGTTTAAGGATTTTTAATTATAACACAGGAGAGTAATTAGATATGTTTAAAAAGATACGTCCATTTTTATTGTCAGCTGCCATTTTAGTATTTGTTTCTTCTGCATTCATGCTTATAAATCATTTTTATAATGTTTATAGAAATAATAAAAGCTATGATGAAATTAAAGAGGTTTATAATATAGAAGATAGCTTTCGCTTTCAGGATTCTAATACTCAGCTTACTCAGGAGGAAATTGAAGCTGAGCTTAATAAAATGAGGGAAGAAAGATTCAAGGTGCTTCAGGAGCTAAACGATGAAGTGGTTGCATGGATATATATTCCCGGAACAAAAATCAACTATCCTGTAGTTAGGGCTGATAATAATGACTACTATTTGAATCATAATGCAGAGAAGAAGTCTAATAAAGCAGGAGCAATTTTTATGGATTATCATAATAAAGTAGATAAGAAGAATGGCATTAATGATAAAAATATAGTAATATACGGCCATAATATGAAGGATGGCTCCATGTTTTCAGGATTAAGAAATTATAAAGATAAGGAATTTTATACAAATAATAAGTACATATATATGGATACTGAAGCAGGAAGAAAGAGATTTGAGATTTTTTCGGTTTTTGTAACTAAAACAGACTTTAATTATATAAAAACGGATTTTAAGGAATCAAAAGAATATGCTGAATTTCTTAAAAGTGTAGAAAATAAGTCTCTTTATAAAACAGAAGCAGTACCATCACCAGAAGACCAGATTATTACATTATCTACCTGTACCTATGAATATGATGATGCACGTTTAGTGGTGGCAGGGAAATTAATTAAGTAAAAATGTGTTTTAGTGACTCTATTTTTTTATGGAATTAATGAAGTTATTTAAATCCTTTGATGGGGAAATTCTAATTCTCTTCATGGTATACCTTCCGTTAGCAGCAGAACTGAAGCCGGGATTTGTAGTAAAGGCCATTTTAATTCCTAACTCACTACATATTTTAAGAGTGTCTTTATTGTATTTTCCAACAGGGTAGCATAAGTACTCTGTTTTTTTGTTTAGTAATTTATCTATATAATCCTGAGATTTTTTTATGCCTTTAAGCTGATTGGAGTAATTTTCAGTATTTAATTCAATATGATTTGAAGTGTGACTTTGAAAGTCTATATTGTTATTATACATTTCAGTTATCTGATAATCTTTTAATACAGTGTCTTTATTAACAGCATCTGTAATAAGAAATACCACTGCTTTATAGCCGTAACCTTTCAAGATAGGGTAAGCATAGATGTAATTATCTTCGTATCCATCATCAAAGGTCAGAACTATAGGATTAGCCTTGACCGTTTCTTCTCTAAATAATGCATTATATAATTCCTCTAAGGAAATTGGATTATAATTGTTATCCTTCAGCCATTTCATCTGCATATTAAACTCTTCAGGAGAAATTATAAGGTTATTTACCGATTTGGGATTTATGGAGTGATACATTAATACCGGAATTGACTTATAGTTTATTAGTGGCTCTCTATGCTCATTATGAGTATTTTTCCTGTTTGGAATCCTCATTTCTTCACCTTCGTAAAGATTATCGGATAAAAATGGTTCACTGATGTTTTCTATATATACATGCTCATTAGCTAAGGAAGGCAGAGTGTAAACTATATAGGGAGAATAGTATAATAAGCAGAAGATTAATAAAGCTGCAGAAAGTCCAATGTTATTTTTAAATTTAAGCATGTCATAGCCCTCCCATTAAAATATATAAAATATCATATAATTAGTATCCATTAAGAAAGGAACAATTCTTATTTTTATAATTAGGGATTGATAAAGTCTTTATTAGTTATTCTATTAATAAAAAAAATAAGTATACATTAAAATGCATACTTATTTTTCTGATAATTTACTATAAATCGTTATTTTTATACATTTCGTTATCTGTATAATCGAACTCCTGATTGGCTATATTGTTAGACACAATAGGGTCTCTTACAGGATCAGGGAGTTCAGTATAATCTTCCCCGCTTGGAGAATAGGATTTTATGGTTTTAGGATCCGCTTCCATTTGTTCTCTTTCATCTGGTAAATAAGGCTTTTTTTCATCTTTTTTCATTAATCTTCCCTCCTTATTTAATATTATGTACTTATAATAAAAAATAATTATGGTGCTAGTATGGAAAAAGGATTAATAATATGTAAATAAATTAAAAAAGTCTTCAGGGTATTAGTATTTTTTATTCATTGGTATATAATAAAGGTAAGGATATCATAAAGGAGGATAATTATGACTAAAGTAATGCAAGTGTATAAGTGTATGGTTTGTGGAAATATTGTAGAGGTTTTATACAGCGGCGGTGGAACCCTTGTATGCTGTAATCAACCTATGAATCTTGTGGAAGAAAATACTAAAGATGCAGCTTTAGAAAAGCATGTACCTGTAGTAGAAAGAATTAATGATCAAGTACATGTTTAAGTTGGAAGCGTTGCTCATCCTATGATTGAAGAGCATTATATCCAATGGATAGAAGTAATTACCGAAGACAGAGTATACAGAAAAAATCTAAACCCCGGTGATGCTCCTGAAGCTATATTTAAAATTGACGGAGAAATAGTTGCCGTAAGAGAATACTGCAATCTCCATGGATTATGGAAGGCATAAAATTTTAAGTTACAAAAGGTGTAAGTGTAAAATTATTAAAAGAGGCTGTCTTAAAATTATAGACAGCCTCTTTTTTAGATGAAAATCGTGTTTTTAGTATACTTAGTTTCTTAACAGAAGAAGGAATCGATATTTCTAAGGTCTAATCCGAAATAAACCCATCTTCTGTTTCTCCATCTAAATCCGGATATAGAGTTTCTTCCTGCCTTGAGCAGATAAGCCCAGTAGGATCTTCCATTTGTCTGCCATATATAAGTAAATTTAAACAGACAGAAATTAATTTGTCCCGGATCAATTGCTTTTGTAGAAATCCCCTGAGTTGAAGATTTTGCCATGTCTTTTTTGAGGAACATAGTTAGGGGGGGGGCCAGGGGGATACATTTGGTTCTGGGATCTATAATGGGGGTTATGGAATTGAGAATAAGGGTTGTAATAGTACATATCATAGTAAAAAGGCATAGTATAGTAGTGTGCCTGGGGTAATACTTCAAATTCGCCGTTTTCGTCTATGTCGCTGTAATCCATCATATCCTCATCCATTGGCATATTTTCAGGATTCCAATTAAACATATAAAACCTTTCTCCAAAATTTATCACAATGTATATTATGGAGAAAGGTCTCAAAATGTTAATGATTATTTATTTATCTTTGATTTAATCTTCGCCGGCTTTACCGATATCGGATAATATAAGACCTTTATTATGGTCTAAAGCCCAGCTGATACCCCAATCATTTTGAAAAATTAATAGATTACGCTCTTTAAAGTCCTTAACTTTTTTAGTATCTGAGGTGAGATTTAAGGTGTCTATATCAATGTCCTGATTTTCAATCCATCTGACATATCTGTAGGATAATCTATCCATCTTTATATCTACACCATATTCGTGCTTTAATCTGTATTCCAATACCTCAAATTGAAGTACACCAACTACACCAACTATAAGCTCTTCCATTCCTATAAAGAGCTCTTTGAAAACCTGAATGGCTCCCTCTTGAGCTATTTGAGTGATTCCTTTTACAAACTGCTTTCTTTTCATGGTATCCACTGGCCTCACCCTGGCAAAATGCTCCGGAGCAAAGGTTGGTATACCTTCGAATTCAAATTTCTTTGAAGGGGAGCATAAAGTATCTCCGATTCTGTAAATGCCAGGATCAAATACTCCGATTATGTCTCCGGCATAAGCTTCCTCAACTATTTCCCTATCCTGAGCTAAAAATTGCTGAGGCTGTGACAGCTTTGTTTTTCCTTTTCCCTGAGCATGATATACTTCCATGCCTTTTGTAAATTTACCGGAAACAATCCTCATGAAGGCTATCCTGTCTCTATGAGCAGGGTTCATGTTTGCCTGTATTTTAAATACGAAAGCAGAAAATTCGCTGTCGAAGGGATCTATTTCTCCGATGCTGGATTCTCTTGAAAGCGGTGAAGAGGTCATGGATAAAAAGTTTTGTAAAAAGGGTTCTACTCCAAAATTTGTAAGAGCACTTCCGAAAAATACAGGTGAAAGATTTCCTGATCTTACTTTTTCTAAATCGAATTCATCTCCTGCAATATCTAAAAGCTCAATGTCCTCCATAAGTTTATTGTGAAGTGACTCGCCTAAAAGATCATTAAAAATAGGGTCTGAAACATCTCCCTGAACGGATTCTACCGTATTCTGACCATGATTTCCTCCATCGAAGACTTGAATAGTTTTGCTTTTTCTTCCAAATACACCTTTGAAATCAGCTCCGGAGCCTATAGGCCAATTCATAGGGTAAGATTTTATCCCTAATTCGTTTTCTATATCTTCCAAAAGTTCAAAGGGATCTCTGGTTTCCCTGTCCATCTTATTGATAAAGGTAAAAATAGGTATCCCCCTTAAAGCGCATACATGGAACAGCTTTTTAGTCTGCTCCTCAACACCTTTAGCTCCGTCTATCACCATAACGGCACTATCAGCAGCCATAAGAGTTCTGTAGGTGTCTTCACTAAAGTCCTGATGTCCTGGGGTATCAAGTATATTTATACAATAATTATCATAATTAAACTGCATAACTGAAGAGGTTACAGATATACCCCTCTGCTTTTCTATTTCCATCCAGTCGGATACTGCATGTTTAGAGGCTTTTCTAGCCTTTACAGAACCTGCAAGTCTTATAGCACCCCCGTATAATAAAAGCTTTTCTGTTAAAGTTGTTTTACCTGCGTCAGGGTGGGAGATAATTGCAAAGGTTCGTCTTCTTTCAATTTCATTATTTAAATGAGCCATAATATGCTTCCTTTCTTTAGGCTGTTTCGTCTTCTTTATCTATTCCAATTAAATTAAGTATCTTATTTGCCCGCTCCTTAGTTGTTCCTTCTACTATGCTGTAAGAAACATTTTCTGCATCAAGAAAGTTTTTGATTGAATCATCAATAAGAGCTGCGGTATCCTCGTCCTGCCATCTAACTCCATCTTTAGTATATCCAAACTCTCTTGGAACAAAAAATATGTAATTATATTTTGATAAATCCTTTAATGCCAGGCTATATAAATCTTTTAATATTTCAATTTCTTTAGTTGTGCGCTTTTTTGAACCTAACATAAACCTTCCATAAATATAAGGAACAAAGGTAGCATAATCAGTTATGGCATAATCGTGAATTTCCAGACTGCTTTCCAGTTGAAGCTGTCCAAGATATATACCATATTGTTCAGAGATAGTTTCTATCATTCCTTTTTCTCTTAGATATTCAGTACTGTATTCCGTAGCTGCGCCTACATCAAGACCTTTAATTTTCATTTCTACATAAAGCTGTTGAATTAAAGTTGTTTTTCCACATCTCGGTCCACCTAATATAGCTATTCTAATTGGCATTTAGTATACCTCCATATATAATCTATCCACAAACATAGTCATTATAACAATTTGAAAAGTTATTTTCAACTAAATTAAATTCGGCCTTTCTTTATTAAATTCAAAAAGCGATTATAATAAAACGGTTTCTGACGATATAGCCAGTAAATTAAGGATGAAAACGATGTTGGTACATTATATCTAAATAATATCGATTCTTAATAAGATATCCTTTATCTTTTTAATGATATAATAAAATAGAGATAAATTATAATGATATAAAAGATAAAATAGGTGATGATTTAATGTATAAACTTATAGCTGTAGATATGGACGGTACTCTTTTGAAAGAAGACAAAACCATATCTGAGGAAACAATTAATGCAATTAACAGAGCGAAAGCTAAAGGAATAAAGATAGTATTAGCCTCAGGAAGACCGATGGATGGAATAAAAAAGTATTTAAAGCAGCTTGATTTAATAGGTAAGGATGAATATGCTTTAAGCTTTAATGGTGTTTTGGTGCAAAATACTTTAACAGAAGATATAGTAGTGAGAAATACCATAAAAGGTAAAGACTATAAAGAACTTCATGAATTAAGTGAAGAATTAGGTGTAAATATACATGCCTTTACAAACAAAGGCTGTGTAACTCCAAAGATGAGTAAATACTCAATATTAGAAGGATCAATTAACAAAATTCCTGTACACATTATGCCTATGGATGATATTAAAGATGAAGATGTCATGAAGGTTATGATGGTAGATGAAAGTGAAATCCTTGATAAAGCTATAGATTCACTGCCTAAAGAATTATATGAACAGTATACAATAGTAAGAAGTGCTCCTTATTTCTTAGAATTTTTCAACAAGAAGAGCAATAAAGGAGAAGGAATAAGATCCTTAGCAGATTCCCTTGGAATAAAGCAGGAAGAGGTTATATGCCTAGGGGATGCAGGAAATGATCTTCATATGATACAGTATGCAGGATTAGGAGTTGCCATGGGCAACGCCTTTGATGAAGCAAAAGAAATAGCGGACTATGTAACCAAAACCAATGAAGAAAATGGAGTGGCTCATGTAATTGAGAAATTTGCTTTGGGAAGAGTCAGCTAGATTTAGATTAAAAACTAAAAATATAAAATAAAGATAAAAGTTCCTCAGGAATTTTCTGAAATTGTATTTAAGAAATTCCTGAGGAACTTTCTCTTTTACTTTATAATTTTATCTAATCCTCTTTTACTTTTATTGGAATAATTGTATTATTTATATATAAAACAATTATTAGATATTTATGCTGGTGAGCAAATGGTTGGGTATACTATTTTTGGAGAGGATGAAAATCATTCTAATTTATTTTATATTCATTTATAGTGGATAAATTATTTATTATTATCAAAAAATTAGTCATATAGTGTATAGTTGCTATTTACTTATCAAGCTCTGAGTATTCTTAAAGGAGAATTAAAGATAATATAGAAAAGAGAGGATAAAACTATGGATTTTCAAATTATTCATTTACCAAAGGAAAAATGGAAGGGAACTATAATTCCAATAAAGTATAAAACAGATAAGTATTATGATGTTATAGTAAATAAAACAGATAATGGATTTGTTATTGATATAGAAAAGAAAGACTTTACAGCTCCAGTAACTCATGCACCGGAAGAACATGATTTCCCAGATAAGCTATATGAAGAACACTGGAAAAATGCTTATGCTTGGGGTGTGTTAGTTAATGATGAATTAGTTGCTGCAATTGAAACAGATCAAGAGTTATGGTCTAATCGTCTGAGAATTACAGAACTTTGGGTAGATGAAAGGTATCAAAAGCAAGGAATAGGTCATGCTTTCATTGAAATAGCGAAGGAACAAGCAAGGAGAGAACGTCGTAGAGCCATTATATTAGAGACACAATCTTGTAATGTTAATGCCATAGATTTTTATCAGCATGAAGGTTTTAACTTGATTGGTATGGATACTTGCTGCTACAAAAACAATGATCTGCAAAGAAAAGAAGTGAGATTGGAATTTGGATGCTTTCCGGGAGAGAAGAAAAGATTAAGTCGTGAAGAAATAGAAATTAGAATGGAAACAAGGGATGATTGGTATAGCGTAGAGTTAATGACACAACATGCATTTTGGAATAAGCATAATCTTGGTTGTGACGAGCATTATCTTGTGCATAAATTGCGTCAACATAAAGACTATATTCCGGAGCTAAGTAGAATAGCAATAAAGGATGGAGCTGTAATAGGATGTATAATGTATTCAAAGTCACGAGTTGTTGATGGTGCAGATACCCATGATATTATAACCTTTGGGCCTCTTTGTGTAGATCCTGAATGGCAGGGATGTGGAGTTGGTGAGCTGTTATTGAGGGAAACAATGAGCTTAGCTGCAGATAAGGGGTATAAAGGTATTATAATTTTTGGAGAACCAGATTATTATCCTCGAATAGGATTTAAAACCTGTGATAATTTTAATATTATGACCCTTGATGGTAAAAACTTTGATGCATTTATGGGAATTGAGTTAGCACAAGATAGTATGAAGGATATAAGAGGCAAATTCTATCATTCAGAAGTTTTTGAAAATCTTCCAAAAGAAGAAGTGGAAGAATATAATAAAAATTTTCCGCCACTACAAAAATTAAGATTTCCAGGACAATGGGACTAAAAAACAGCTTGTTATTAAATATGCTTCATAGACAATTTAAAGCATATAACAATATTATCGCTGTCAGGTTGTGAAGCTTCATTTTCAACTATATTGACTTCTAAAGTCCCCTCCATTTCTTCTGCTAGGGATTTAGCTACAGTCAATCCAAGCCCTGTACCCCCTTGACTTCTGGAACTGTCTTGCATATAAAATCTATCAAACAAATGAGGTATATCATCTTCAGAGAGTATATTTGTATCATTTGCAAACAAAATTGATACATTTTTTTCATCTTCATGGATTGAAATATGTAAAAATCTATTAGCATATCGACCAGCATTTTGTAACAGATTAAGAAATATTCTTTCTAATGCTGTTCCTTCGCCCAATACCCAGATTGGACGTTCTGGGATATTTATCTCTATCTCTAAATGAGATTGCTCTAAGACTTGATAGTTTCCCATAAGAGATTCCCTTAATGTTCTGGAAATATCCACATTATTCAGAGTCAATCCATAATCTCCCGCATTTAAACGGGAAAAATCATAAAACTGTGTTACCAAGTTCTTCATGGTTTCTGCTTTTTGTTCAATGATTTCTAATGCTTCAGCCAGATCTTTATTCATATTAAGTTCTTTGACCGTTTTTTTAATGAGTTTTAAATAGCCTAAAATAACAGTTAGGGGAGTTCGTAAATCGTGACTGATATTTTCTATTTGCTTCTGAATATCTTTTTCCCTTTTCTCATATTTTTGTCGTTCCTTCCGAATTCCTTCTAAAGTATCATTAAAAGAACACATTACTTTTCTTAAATCTCTATTTGGTATTGGCAAATGAAGAATCTGGTTTTGAGTAAGGTCTTTTTGTATCTCCCTTAAATCTTTAGTTACCTCACGAAGAGAATAAAGGATTGAAAAATAACGAAAAGCAAAATAGCTTCCTAATATAGTTATAATAGCTAAAAGAGCATATACCATTTGATACCTCCTATCCAAAACCAGATATATAAATTACAATTCTCTTTTTCTCAATAATACAACACCGGATAAGGAAAAAACAGCAATTCCAATTATACCGGAGATTAAGCATTTAAACATCCCTTCCGTTGTACCCCATGCAGTTACACTTTGAGACATATTGACAATCATTTCTGTTGTTCCAAAAAAATTATAAGGCATCCACATAGCAATTCTGTGAATAATCTCAAAACGTAGTCCTAAATAAAAAAAGATTTTAGGAATTATAAACCAAATTATAAACCAGATAATAATCCCGATGGAATCTTTTCCAAAGGATTCTATACAAACAATTACTGAAATCAGTGAAGCCACAGCAATAAAAAATACAGCTGGAATCTCTGTGAGTAAATCTGTTAAATTTACAGGTCCTGTGTGTTCCAAAAATATATTTGCACTGATAATATAAACACTTAAAACAATAATTAAAGAAAAGATGGCTGAAACTATTGCTACAATACATTCTCCCATAAAAACCTTACTTCTGGAAATACCAAAGGCAATAGTATTTTTCAAATTGCCATTTTTTCTGTTTCCCTCATAAAGAAGCACTCCAATAACGGCAGCTATAGAACAAAAAATCATTGGATTTGATACTAAATTTGAATAAGAAAAGGAGGTTGTATCATATGGAAAACTTGGCCCGTCCGTTCTCCCCAGTAAACCCAATAAAGCATTAAGAAAAAATGATAAAACAGCTAAAATTCCAGTTATACTGTATATCACCCTACTGTGTGATACTCGGTAAAATTCACCTTTTATATAATTCATCATTTTTCTGTACCTCTTTTCTTTAACTCCATATAATAATTTTCCAAAGAAGATTGAATAGTCCTCATACCGGTTATATAAATCCCGTTCTCGTAAGCTAATTTGCTGTAAGCCTCCGCTTGTGCTTTTGGTCTGTATATACGAATGTTATTTTCCGGAAGAACTTTGTAGGTTTCTTTAGAATAATTTTTTTCTAATAAAACTGAATATTTCTCCACATCAGATAGAGTGATTTCAATACAATCGGAACATTTTTCATGTAATGCTTGTGCCGAGATTTCTTCAATGAGTATGCCTTTGCTTAAAAAACCATACACCGTAGCAATTTGTTGAAGCTCAGAGAGTATGTGACTGGATAGTAAAATTGTAATATTCTTTTCCTCATTCAAGCTATGAAGTAAATTACGAAATTCAACAATACCGCTAGGATCTAATCCGTTAATAGGCTCGTCCAGAACTAGAAGCTGTGGTTCTCCAATCATAGCAATGGCAAGGGCCAATCTTTGTTTTTGCCCCAAGGAAAGTTTTTTACATTTATTGTTTCGCTTTTCTGAGATACCAGTGAGCGTTATAATTTCATCAACTTTTTTTCTATCTGGAATGCCCTTTTGAATACAGTAATACTTTAACATTTGTTCTACGGTCATATTAGGGAAAAACCCCGGCTGTTCTACCATGCATCCTATTTTTTTTCGAGAATGTTCCAAATCTTTTTCTTCATACTTTCCAAATAGCTGTACTTCTCCCTCTGTTGGATAAATATGTCCAGCCAACAATTTTAAGAGGGTACTTTTCCCGGCACCGTTATCCCCAACCAGTCCGTAAATGCTTCCTCTTTTCACATGAATATTTACATGATCTAATGCGAGGAATGAACCATACGACTTTGTAACTTGTTTTGTCTCTATGACATAATCATTCATTTGTCTACCTCCATATAAAAATACCTTTATGAACTATTGTGTTTCCTCATCGATAAACGTATTTTAACAGTTTAGTCTTTAATAAGTCATAAAGAACTTTTAAAGAAGTTATAAAGTTTTTATTTTAGTTTAAATCCAATTCCATATACCGTCTGAATATACTCTTCTTTGGAATCCGCTTCTTTTATTTTTTTTCTCAAATTGCTCACATGGACATTTACTGTGTTATTTTCGCCATAATATCCACCCTTCCACACTAATTCATACAAGCTTTCTCTGGAATATACCTTCTCAGGATTTTGCATAAAAAGAGAGAGGATGTCATACTCATGTGCAGTTAATACAAGCTCTTTTCCGAAGACAGTCGCTTTTCTGGATTCAGGGTATAGTTTTAAATTTTTGTAACTCAAAACTTTTGAAGAGGCGCATTCTTTTCCTGCACGCCTTAAAGCCGCTTGAACTCTTGCGATAACTTCCTCTGGTTCAAAAGGCTTTGAGATATAATCATCTGCACCGGTCTTTAATAAAGATACTTTATCCCCTAAAGAATTTTTTGCAGAGAGCACCAGAACAGGAATATTTGAATGTTTATTTTCCCTAATATCATGTAATAATTCCTCTCCTGATATTCCAGGAAGCATAAGATCGAGCAAAATCAAGTCGGGAATATCTTTCTCTAATAAAAGTTTTGCTTCTGTACCCGAGAAAGCCTGTATAGTCTGATACTGTGATTCTTCCAATATTTTAACCAGCAATCCGCTGATATCTGTTTCATCTTCTACAATCAATATCCTATATTGCATTTCTATCACTTCTTTCTGATTCTTGTATACTTAAATTTATTATCATTATAAATTTAGAAAAATTGTAATGCAATATAAAAGATAAATGTAAAATTAGAAAGATAATTAAAAATTTAAAATGTAAAATAAGGGAGGGGATTCCTCCGGAATTTCTTTGATTTAAGAAACTTCCGTAGGAGCTTCATCCCTTATTTTTTGTTTTTAAATCTCAATTTTACATTGTACTTTACTTACTTTTGTTGGGATAATTGTATTATTTATGTATAATATAATGTATGGGATAATAAAACCTTGTAGAAATTATAATGGGAAAAGGGTGGGGTAAATAAAATTTCAAATGCAATAATTAAACTTCACAAAGAAATTTTAGGTTAGAAAATAAATTTAACTTTCTTATCGTGCTGCTCTTCACCGGATAGAGTAACAATCGCAGTATTATCATCTATCCACTCTACATAAAAATTATCTTTATATAGTTCTTTTCATCATTTGAAATAATAGTAGGATATAATAGCCTATTATTAATTTTAAAAAATCAAATTAATAATTAAAATGTAATAGTATACATTACGAAATATAGTGAGGGATAAATATGGATTATACTATGTTAGCAAAAGAAGTGCTTTCATTATACCCTGTGTCTCATCCAGAAATTGAATTCATTAGTCATAATGAAAATATAACTTATAAAATCACTGACAGGTCACGTAACAAGTGTTATTTATTGCGCATTCATAATCCATCTACAGGAGGCTTATTTGGAATACAGCATACATTTGAAGGAATAAAATCGGAAATTGAATTTTTGTATGAATTAAATGGTGACAATGTGCTTAAAGTTCAAAAACCCATTGTAAATTGTCATGGTGAATACATATCTGAACATAACTTTGAAGAATTTGGTTCTTCCTACTATTCAACTATTTTAGAATGGATTGATGGTTCAACCCTTACGCTGAAAGAAGATAATATTGATGAGATTGTCTTTGCGTTAGGAGAAAATCTTGCGCTTTTTCACCAGCGTTCACGCCAATTTAAGCCAGGAAAGGATTTTACACGACCAATATATGACATGGATAGGATTAATTTTGTTATTGAGG
>NZ_CCXI01000009.1 GCF_000820705.1 Clostridium polynesiense
ACTTATTTACTCTTGAACAATATGAAATTATTAAAGAAGTACTTACTTTGATAAAGAAGCAAATGAGAGAATTGGATTTGGAAGAAGATTCATGGGGACTTATCCATGCTGATATACAATTAGGGAATATCGTAATTAATAATAACAACCCATGTTTTATAGATTTTGGCTTTTTTGGATATGGATACTATTTATTTGATTTAGGAAGTGCCGCTTCTATTCTTGAGAGCAGTTTACGAAAAATCTTTTTACATGGATATGCTTCAAAAAGCTCCTTCTCTTTTGATAAATTAAAGTACATCGAAGGTTTTATATTCATGGACACATTTATAAGTTATGTTATGTTTATGCGTGATAATAATAGAAATACATGGATTAAAACCGATGCAGCAGAGAGCTGTAATATCTTATGTAAAAAATTTTTAGCTGGTACCGAGGTCTTTTACTCTCTTTAAGAAATTGATTTCATATCCCAGAAACCTAAATAGCCTGTATAAAGACCTCGATTATAGGTCTGTGAAAAGATAGGTTTTATAATTCTTAAAATGTAAGTAAAGAAGGAATATTTATGAAATATGAATTATTAAATGGTTATAATTTAGATATCCATGCACAATTAAAAGTATTAGAAACAATACTTATGGCAAATGAAATTATTAATATAGCAATTGAACGAGGAAAATTATTAGGCATAGACAATTACTATATAGGTGCAGGTTGTATTACGCAGACAGTTTGGAATTACCTTTCTAATAATTCGTTAGATTATGGTATAAAAGATATTGATTTTGTCTATTTTGATGATAATAATTTAGATTTTCAGTCTGAAAATAGAGTTATATCAAAGGTAAAAGACCTATATTCAGATTTAAAAATTCATGTTGATGTAAAGAATCAAGCAAGGGTTCATCTATGGTATAAAAGTCATTTTGGATATGACATTGAACCCTATACATCTCTTGAAGCTGCTTTAAATACATGGCCTACAACTGCTACATCAATTGGGGTTAGAAAAGAAAAAAATAATAAATTCAAAGTATATGCCCCATTTGGACTAAATGATTTATTTGGGAAAATTGTACGAGCAAACAAATCACAAATAACTAAGGAGATTTATGAAAATAAAGTGTCAAGCTGGTTAAATAAATGGCCGGACTTAAAAATTACTCCATGGGAAGGCTAATTTTAATCACTATTCTAAAGTATAGAAAGAACTAAAGTGATAATTAAAAATGTAAAATGCAAAATAAAGTAGGAAATTCCTCCGGAATTTCCTACTCAATTTTTAATTCTTAATTTTAAATTATCTTTACCTCGGTATAAATCCAATCTTCTTCTGCATCTTTCTTAAAGTTTTCATTGAAACGTAGTTAGCCTTTTCAGCTCCTCGTTTATAGATACTTTCTAAATACTCTTTATTGTTCATAAGCTCTTTAACCTTAGACTGAAGAGGTTCAAGCTCTTCTATTATAGCTTCAGCTACGTCTCTTTTAAATTCCGCATAGCCTTTACCTTTATAAAGAGAAACCACTTCTTCAGGAGATATATCTTTTATTGCGCTTAGAATATTTATAAGGTTCTTTATTCCTGGTTGATCATCAGTATAATTTATAACTCCTAAGCTGTCTGTAACGGTTCTGCTTATTTTCTTTCTAATAGTTTCAGGAGGATCCATTATTAATATATAGGCATTAGGATTTTGAGAGGACTTAGACATTTTCTTTGTTGGATCCTGTAAGTCCATAATTTTAGCTCCTGATTTAGGGATATAAGGTTCAGGCACAGTGAATGTAGGGCTATAAAGATGATTAAACCTTTCAGCCAAATCTCTGGCAAGCTCCAGATGCTGTTTTTGATCACTTCCTACAGGGACTAAATCAGTATTGTAAAGGAGTATATCTGAAGCCATAAGCACAGGATAAACAAATAATCCTGCATTGATGGAATCGCCCATGTTTTGAGATTTATCCTTAAACTGTGTCATTCTGCTCAGTTCCCCCATATAGCTAGAGCAGGTTAACAGCCATGAAGCCTCACTGTGGGCAGGAACATGAGATTGTATAAATAAAGTGTTTTTTTCCGGATCAATTCCTGCTGCAATGTAAATTGAAAGGATTTCTAGGGTTCTTCTTCTTAAGTCCTTGGGTTCCTGTCTTACTGTAATAGCATGAAGGTCTACTACACAAAAATAGCAGTCATAAGAGTCTTGGAGGTTTACCCAATTTTTTAGAGCCCCTAAATAGTTTCCAAGGGTTAAATCCCCTGAGGGTTGTATTCCGCTGAAAATAACCTTTTTTCTTTCTTCCATTTTTATCAACTCCAGTGCTTAATAATAAAAGCCCTATGGATAAATCCATAGGGCGTAGTTTACGCGGTGCCACCTAATTTGAGAAAAAATCTCATCTTAATAAGATACAAATATATCCTGTTCTTTTAACGCAGAACCTGCGGGATAAGCTACTTATATTTCACTTATACACTCAGAGACCCATTCAGCTAAAGCATTGCTGCTGTAATTACACCCTCTACAGCTCTCTTAAAGCATGTGTTAAAGCTTACTTACTTCTCATCAACGATTTAAATATTTTATTAATAATATAATAGTGCTTTATATATTTTATGTCAATAGTCTATAAAAATCAACCTTTTCTCTTCTTTAAGAATAAATCTACTATAAAGATTATAGCTGCTGTAATAATAAGAACATTTATAAGAGAACCTCCAATTTTAAAGATAATCCGTATTAAGCAGAATATTATTGCTATTCCGCCAAGCCACCTTAAAAATTCCATGTTATACACCTCCGTATAACTGTCTGTTACATCTATTTTTCCTAAATTTAATGAAATAATTCCTTTATATATTTTTTGTTTAACTTTTTATAAAATAATACTATAATGTTATTGGAGAGAATATTGTGGATGGTGATGTTATGAATAGAGACTTAAAGATATTAGTACAGGTTTCCTTGATGGCAGCTATAATATTTTTAGCAGCTTTTATAATACATGTACCAACTCCCGGAGGAGTTCTTCATTTAGGAGACTGCATGGTCTTTGTTGCAGCAGCAATTTTAGGAAGAAAAAAAGGAGCGGTTTCTGCAGCTGTCGGCATGGCGCTTTTTGACTTAATGAGCGGATTTGCTTTATGGGCTCCTTTTACTTTTATAATAAAGGGAGTAATGGCATATATTGCCGGATATATAATTGAAAAAAGCAGAAAAGAAAGTATTAAAATACAGGGAATTGCTTTTGTAGCAGCAAGTGTATGGATGGTAGCAGCTTATTATTTTTCTCAGGTTTTAATAGGGACAATGTTAACCGGTGAGTTTATCAGTGTGTCAGCAGCTTTTATCTTTGCATTGAAGGATATTCCAGCTAATATATTTCAGTCGGTTTCCGGGATAATAATGTCTATACCATTAATAAAGGCCTTAGAAAAAACGTTAATTTTAAACAGTAAATAATAAAAATAACCTGCGGTATACGCAGGTTATTTGTTTATCTTCTCTCTCTTTGATTTTTTTGAGCTTTTCTAGCTTTTCTGCAGTCAGGACATCTAACTGGATCGTTTTCAAAGCCTTTCTCTTTGTAAAATTCCTGCTCTCCTACTGTAAATACAAATTCGTTTCCGCAGTCTTTACATAATATTTTCTTGTCTTCCATGGTTTTAAATACCTCCTTAAATATAGGGATAATTTTACGGATCAATGAGAGCTTCCTATACCTTAAGGAAGTACTATGACTATAAAATTACCTGCTATTTGAAACTAATAATTCACATATATATTATAACATATAGGGGTATTTTATCAATATTAAATTTACTTATTAATGGCAAGAATACTAAGTATTTGGAAGGTTTTTATCATATTTACCACCTCTTAAAAAAAGTAGTGTAAAGGTTAAAAATGGAATAACAATAAAACCTATGAAAGAAAGATATGAATAGAAATTTAGCAGTGAAAAAAATATAATTGTATTTTTTGAAACTGCATAGGATGCAATAAAAATAACAAATGAAATAAAATAATAAGCAAAAGGTCTTTTATTGAACATATTTTTGTATATAATCACAAAAGCATAGAAGGCTATTATATATTTTATAAAGTAGTTTGCTACAATTTGAATAAGTATATAAAGTTCACCGAACTCTATAAAACCTCCAAAATAAATTCTCTGAGACTGCAGAATTTTTGGATAGAATATATTAGATGCTCTGGCGGGACCAAAGGAAGCTATAATTCCAATCATTGAGTAAATTGATATTATTGAAAGGATAAGGGTCCCTATAACAAAATGTGTTGTTAACCTTTTTTTTCTAATACTCCTGAAATGTATGGAAGCACTATAAATAAAGAACCGTATACTCCCAATATTTGAAGTATAGACTTTAAGAAATTTTTATGAAGTCCTACCTGCATAAGGGGAAGAAGGTGGTTATAGTCTTTATATTTTTCAGCGAGAACTTCCGTGGTAGCAAAGGCTAAATATATTAATATCACAGTGATAATTGTTGTTAGAAATATAGAGGTATAGCCTTTTTTAATAGGATAAACTGCTGGTACTATAAAGAATAAAATCAAATACCACATAGGAGTTTCTATAAACAAATTAGTATGTATGGAGTTTGCTTCTACTGCGGAACATTCTACTGCAGTTATTAAAAGCATCAGGGCATACAGGAACAGTATGATGCTTCCCAGTGTTTTTCCATAGGCTTTATAATGGATTTCTTTTATATCATAGCAGTTACTTCTTTTCATTGCACTCATGAAATACCAGACTATTAAAAGAATGATTACAGAGGCTGTAATCATAGCCAGCCAGCTATCCCTTCCCCCTGTCCTTATAAATATGGATGAATAACTATTTAAAGAAACTATAGCGGCTCCTGAGATTAAAAATATCATATGCTTTGAAGATAATGTGTCCATTTTATCAACCTTTCTCCGTTTTGTTACATTGTTATTATTCTCAAAAAAATGAATATTAAACCCTGACAAAGCTGATAATATATTGGGGTGATAAAATGAAGGATTTACTTACTCATATACAGGAAACATTTAAAAGCAACTTTGACGTAAAATACAGAAACATAAGCACAGAAATTGGAGATTTAACTTTGGTTTTTATAGATACTCTTTGCAACACAGTATTTATAAGTGACTATATAATCAGGCCTTTAGAGCTTATGGGAAGCGATATTTTAAGCTTAACAGATATTAAAAATAAAGTTCTCAATATCAATATGGTAAATTGGATAAAAGATGAAGAGGATGCTTTTCTACATATATTATCAGGAGATATTTTGATAATATCCGGCAAGGAAACAAGAGCTCTCTATTGTGAAGTTAAAGGGTATGCAAAAAGAGGCGTGGGTATACCTCTTACGGAACAGGTGATAAAAGGACCTAGGGAGGGCTTTACAGAAGCCTTTGTAGATAACGTTACCCTTATAAGAAGAAGGATAAAGAATCCAAACTTAAAGGTGGAACCTATTTATGCAGGGGATAAGAGCAATACAGTGGTTTGTGTGGTTTATATAAAGGGTTTAGCTCCGGAAAGTCTTATAAATAAAGTAAAAGATGCTGTAAAAAACATTCATTCATCCTTCGTTTTGGATACTAACTATGTTGAAGAAAAGCTAAAGAGCAAATCTACAGCCTTTGACACCATGGGATATACAGAAAAACCGGATACTGCTTCAGCAAGGATAATGGAGGGTAGGGTGGCCATAGTAGTTGACGGAACTCCTTTTGTTGCTACTGCTCCTCATTTTTTTATGGAGAATTTTCAAACTGCTGATGATTACTACTTAAATAAATATTTCAGCAATTTTACCAGAATTATAAGGTGGATAGCATTCTTTTTAGCAATTTTGCTTCCTGGTTTTTACCTGGCAATAACCACTTATCATTTTTCTCTTATACCCTCTCTATTAATCTTTAGAATGGCGGTTTCAAGAGCGGGAGTTCCTTTTCCTACGATAGTAGAAGTGCTGCTTATGATGTTTTTCTTTCAGCTTATTAAAGAAGCTGGACTGAGGCTTCCTCAGCCCATAGGAACCGCTATGAGCATTGTATCAGCTCTTATACTGGGAGAAGCTTCAGTAGGAGCCGGGTTGGCGTCGAGGATAACGCTGGTGGTGGTAGCCATTAGCACGGTATCTTATTTTCTCATACCAAAACTGTATACAGCTGCCTCCCTTTGGTCTCTGGTGATATTGTTTTTTTCAAGTCTTATGGGGCTTCCGGGTTTTTATGTAGGGTTTGTACTGCTTATTTCCCATATAGCTTCGCTGGATAGCTGCGGATATAATTATGTATTTCCTATAGGAACCTCTAAAAAATTTAATTTCCATGATATATTCCTAAGAGGCAACTTAGAAGATATTTCCCAGAGTATTTTTAAGGAGGAATGAATAATTGGCCAGAAAGAAGAGCTGTTTTATACCTCTGCTTATAGTCATATGTATCCTTTTCTCTGCATGCTACAACTATAAAGATATAAACAGGGTTATATTCGTTACAAGCATGCTGATAGATGTGGATGAAAATGATAACATAGTGCTGTATACAGATACACTTAAACCCTACAGAAATGCCAGTGAAAGCTCAGAAAAGGGAATGAGGGTTATGTATAAGTCCGAAGGAAAATCTTTATTTGAGGCTGTGAGAAACATGAATCTTACCTCCAGCTACGTAATTAATTATTCTCAAAACAAAGCTGTGATATTTTCAGAAAGAGCTGCAGAAAAAGGACTTCAGAATTATATTGACTTTTTAAATCGGGATCAGGAATTTAATGTAAGATCCTTTTTGTTCATATATTATGGCGATATAAAAAGGATAATGAAGCTTGCCGCCAATAACGAAGAGTACATGGGAAGCTTTCTCAATGAAATAGTAAATAAAATGCAAACCTCTCCCAGAACGGTTCACCTGAACTTAAATGATTATATAGTTAACAGGAATATAGGCAGCGGAGTAACCATAATGTCGGCTTTAGAGGTGAGAAAAGAAGTGCTGGAGGATAAAATAAAGCTGGTGGGCGGAGCTATTATAAAAGATGAAAAACTATCCGGTAAGCTTTTTCTTCCTCTTGGATTAAGCTACAATTTACTTACCAACAAAGTTAAAAAAGGAACTTTAGAAGTAATTAACCCCGGCGATAAGGAGAAGCTTGCTACTTTGGAAATCCTTAAGGGAAACACTAAAACAAAAATAGAGTATAACAAGGGTAAAATCCAGCTTATAAAGAATATAAAAATTCATGCCAGCTTAGGTGAAGTACAGGGAAATATGAATTTAACCAAAGAAAATGTACATATGCTGGAAAAGAGTGCTAAGGATAACATTGAAAAGTATGGTGTTTTGCTTTTTGAGGAATATAAAAATAAAGATATAGATTTATTTAATGTAAGCCGGGAGATAGAAAAGAAATATCCCCATGTTAAAATAGAGGATATTTTAAAGAATACAGTAATAAGTATAAATGCAGAAGTGAAAATCGAAGGTTCCAGCAGAATACAAAATGCTGAATAAACCTGCAGCTATTGAATATTTTTTGAAAATACTCTAAACTGTAGATAGCTTGTTATATTATGGTTAAGGAGGATGAAGAAATGGCAAGTACATATTCTTTTGATGTAGTATCACAGGTTGATATGCAGGAAGTTGATAATGCAGTTAATCAGGCAATAAAGGAAATAAATCAAAGATATGATTTTAAAAATACCAAATCTGAAATCGAGATTTTAAAAGATGAGATTAAAATTGTTTCTGATGATGAATATAAGCTGCAGACTGTTATTGAAATTTTAAAGGGAAAGCTGGTAAAAAGGGGTATATCTCCTAAGGCTCTTGATTTAGGGAAAATAGAAAAAGCTTCACTGGGTACAGCAAGGGTATCGGCAAAAATTGTAAATGGAATTTCAAAGGAAAAGGCTAAAGAAATAGCATCAGAAATAAAAAACAGCAAACTAAAGGTTCAAACCCAAATAATGGAGAACCAACTTAGGGTAAGTGCAAAAGCAAAAGATGACCTCCAGGAAGTAATTGCAATGCTGAAAGAAAAAGATTTTAATATACCACTGCAATTTACAAATTATAGGTAATAATAGTATAATAAGTATAAAGTATAACTCTAATTATTAAATTAGAGTTATACTATTTTATTTATATATGATTTAATACTGCAGGCGTTAGGAGAGTAGCAATATGAAAGATTACAAGGACCTATATATAAATCTTTTAACCGAGTTTGAAACTTATCAAAATTTTGCTGAAAGCCAGATTCAGATTCTTAATGAAAAGAATACGAAACTGGAAAAAAATCTTGATGCTTTTTTTAACGTAGTAGAAATCAGTAAATATATAAATTCCTATTTAAGTAATGAAAACCTTATACCCATGATAAACGATATGATGATAGGTATATTGGGGGCAACCTATTCCTCCATTTACCTAAAAGAAAATGGAGAGCTTACTGTTAAGGCAACAAACAGTATAGCAAATAATATTAACATACTAGAAGAAACTTTCTTAAGAGAAATTCAAAACGAAAACCCCTTTGTAATCAATTCAGCTCTATCTATATTTGGATGTATAAAATCCAGAAGTGATATTCACTCAGTTATTGGAGTACCAATTAAGCTTAGAGAAAAATTCATGGGATATATAGTTGTGGAGCATTCATTATTTAACTTTTTTACAAACGATCACATAAAATTTATTTCTTCTATTGCAAACCAGATTGGTATAGCTATAGAAAACAGCCTTTTATATAAGAAAATCACAGAAAGTGCGAAAAAGGATCCGCTTTTAAAGATTTATCATAGAAAATATCTTATAGATTATATGCGTAACAAGATAAACGAGGGAATAAATAAAAGATTTGCTGTGGTTATGCTGGATTTAGATGATTTTAAAAGGATAAATGATTCATATGGACACCTTTTCGGAGATGAAGTTTTGATGCAGACTGTAAAGCTTTTAGAAAAAAGCATTGGAACTGAAGATATATTGGCAAGATATGGAGGAGAAGAGCTTATTATATATATAAAGGATGCTTCTTCCATAGAAGAGGTTTATAAAAAAGTAAATACCATAAGGGAAAAGGTTTCAAATAACATTATAACCTTTGGAAATAAATCTAAAATTATCACGGCGAGCTTTGGAATAAGTTTTTATCCTTTAGATGGGGATAATATCGAGGAGCTTTTATATATAGCTGATGAAATGCTGTATGAAGCTAAGGAAACGGGAAAAAACAAGGTTTTATTAAGTAAAACATGTTCAAGTGCTTATATCTAAAAAATAGATTTAAGCATTTATTTTTTAAAAAAATATGAAAAATAAAGGTTTTTGATGAATTAACATGGTAAATTAAAATATCCGAAGGAAATAGGTTTTGATTGACATCGGAGAACTATTGATAAAATATTCTGAATATTATATAATTAATTTAATCAATTATTTCACCTAAAAAAATAAAAGGGGTGGTCCTAATGATTCAGGTATTTTGTAACAAAAGAGGTTCTGGAAAAACAAAGAGACTAATTGATCTTGCTAACTCACAGTCTGATGTTATCAAAGGAAATATAGTTTACATCGATGATGACAGCAGACCAATGTATTCACTGAAAAGAGAAATAAGATTTATAACTACAAAAGACTTTCAATTGAAGGACTTTGAGAGCTTTTATGGATATTTGTGCGGCATTCTTTCGGGAGACTATGATATTGAACAAATCTATATAGATGGTTTGTCTAATATTATATCTGGAAATCTTCCTGATGCGGCACTTTTATTTTCGAAATTAGATAAAATGAGTGAACAGTTTAATGTCAACTTTTTCATCAATATAAACGAAGAAGCCTATGAAGAAATACCGGAATTTATTAAAAAGTATGTTGCTTAGTAAACTTTGAAAATAATCATATTTTAGATAAAGAGAGCTCCTTATAGGAGCTTTTTTAATTTAAACTTATTTTGCAGTTTTCATTTATTTATTATAAAATATATTTGATATTTTACTATAAAATATTATTTCTGTTTAGTAAAAAGAAGATAATTCATTGTATATGAAACAATAAAGGAGGACGCCCAATGTCAAGTGTTTACACGGAGTTACTGGAAAGAGGGTATATAAAGCAGCTAACCCATGAGAATGAAATCAAGGAGCTATTAGAGAAAGATAAAGTTACATTTTATATAGGATTCGATCCTACAGCAGACAGCCTTCATGTGGGCCATTTTATTGCTTTGATGTTTATGGCTCATATGCAGAAAGCAGGACATAGGCCTATAGCTCTGCTGGGTGGAGGAACAGCCATGATAGGTGATCCTTCAGGAAAAACCGATATGAGAAAAATGCTTACTAAGGAAGAGATTTCACACAACATTGAAAGTATTAAAAAGCAGATGGAAAGATTTATAGACTTTAGTGATGATAAGGCACTTTTAGTTAACAACGGTGATTGGCTTTTAGATTTAAATTATGTAGACTTTATAAGGGATATAGGAGTACATTTTTCAGTAAATAGAATGCTTACTGCGGAATGTTTTAAACAAAGGCTGGAAAATGGATTGTCCTTCCTGGAATTTAATTATATGCTCATGCAGGGATATGACTTTTATGTTTTAAATGAAAAATATGGATGCATAATGGAGCTTGGAGGAGACGATCAATGGTCTAACATGATTGCAGGGATGGAGCTTATAAGAAGAAAGGCTCAAAAGCCTGCTTATGCCATGACTTGCTCACTTCTCACAAACAGTGAAGGCAAAAAAATGGGTAAAACAGAAAAAGGTGCACTTTGGCTTGATGCTGAAAAGACATCTCCTTATGAGTTTTATCAATACTGGAGAAACATAGATGATAGTGATGTGGAAAAATGCCTTTCACTATTGACCTTCCTTCCTATGGAAGAAGTAAGAAGGCTGTCAGCGTTAGAAGGTTCTAAAATCAATGAAGCCAAAAAGGTTCTGGCTTTTGAGGTTACAAAACTTGTTCATGGAGAAGAAGAAGCACTGAAGGCAAAAGAGGCTTCAGAAGCTCTTTTCGGTGCAGGAAAGGATTTAAGCAGCGTACCTTCAGTTACAATATTATCAGATAGACTGGGTTCCTCTTTACTGGATATACTGGTTGAAACAAAGATAATACCTTCTAAAGGTGAAGGAAAAAGATTAATTCAGCAGGGAGGCTTATCCTTAAATGATGAAAAAGTTGAGGATTTTACAAGAATCCTTAATAAAGATGATATAAAAGATGGTGCCTGCATGATAAGAAGAGGAAAGAAAAATTATAACAGAATCATTGTTGAATAGACAAAACTAAGTAAAAGCATTAAATTTCCTAAGTTGAAGATTACAAGGGGAATTTAATGCTTTTCTTATTAACATCTTTATTACAGTTGTTACCTGGGGATTCCGATAATTAAATATATAGTGATAATATGAGGTGATGAAATGCCGGCTTTATGGAATATAAATAATTTAAACAATCCTTCAAGTAAGAAAATAGCCAATAAACTGTCTTTTCAGGTAGGAGAAACCTTTAAGGGCAGAATAGTCTCTTTAGAAAGGGATGGCAGCTATAATATAAAGCTTATTGATGGCTGGCAGTTTAGTGCTGAAATAGAAGGTAATACTGAGAATCTTCCTAAGGATATGATAAAATTTCAGGTGGAAGGCTTTAAGGAAGGGAAAATTTTATTAAAGCTCATTCCTTCGGAAAATGAAAGCGGAATCAAAGCACCTGTTTTTAATAATTATCTCATGGAACTTGGAGTTTCCGGAGAAGATTTAGATCTGGTTTTAATGCTCTTAAGGCATAACATAACTTTAAGCAAGGAAAATATAAATTTAGCTAAGAGTGTAATAGATGCAAGAAATAAAGCGGAAAATGATGAGGGATATATAGATGGTTTTATAGAAAAATACATCAACATAAAAAATCCAGCATTAGCTCCTGAATCAAAAGCCTATTTAAGAGAATTGCTGCAGTCTGCTTTTAAAATGCTACCAAAAGTAAGTACAGAGGATTTATTGACCTTTATGGAAAATGAAATAATGATTACCCCTGAAAATATAGATAGCTTCAATAGAATATTTAAAGAATGGGGAAGTATATATAATACAATAAAAAAAGCATCTCTAGAGCTGTCAGAAGATATAGAGGAAGATTATTTTACTGCAGATAATCATAGGATTAATTTAAAAAATAAAGAGACTTCAGAAGGGGAAGAGGAAGGAAAGGTTACGTTAAAGGACAGAAAAGA
>NZ_CCXI01000010.1 GCF_000820705.1 Clostridium polynesiense
AATAGAATATTTAAAGAATGGGGAAGTATATATAATACAATAAAAAAAGCATCTCTAGAGCTGTCAGAAGATATAGAGGAAGATTATTTTACTGCAGATAATCATAGGATTAATTTAAAAAATAAAGAGATTTCAGAAGGGGAAAAGGAAGGAAAGGTTACGTTAAAGGACAGAAAAGAAGAAAGCAGTCCCCAAATTACAGCTTCTAAGGCTTATAATTCAAAGCAGAGTATAAGTATAATAACCAAGATAAAGGATATATTATCCCAGGAAGAAATTGATGCTGCCGAGAAGGAATCAAATAGACCGGTGAAGGAAGAGACGGGCTTTATAGAAAATGAAAGAAGCAGCAATAATTATAAAGAAGAGAAAATACAATTTAAAACTGTCAATAAAGACAGTGATTTTTATAAACAGATTAATGAATATAAAGAAGAGATTAAAAGTTTCATAAAAGCTTTATCAGCAGGGAATATGGAGCTCTCCAGTACAGAGGAAATTAAAAAGGAACTGTCGAATTTTATTTATAATAAAACAGGGATAGCCTACGAAATAACAGCGGAAGAATTGGAAAGTATAATTGAACTTTTGGATAGAGAAACACAAAACATAGGAAACAAGGATTTGTATTCGAGAAATTCAAATAAAAGTTCTAAGGAAGAAGTAAAACTTCAGATGGAAGAAAAATCTCTGGAAATAAAAAGTATAATTAATTCACTAATAAGGATAACCAGCGGAAAAAACTCAGAGTTAACAGATAAGATATATGCGGTGATGAAGGATAGAATCAATGATTTCAAACTATTAAATACCATATCCAATGAATACTATTATCTGGATCTTCCTATAACACTAAATAAAAGAGAGTATCCTTTAAAGTTAATAATTAAAGATAACAGAAAAGAAGGAAAAAAAATTGATTCAAAAAATGTAAAGATGATTATTTCTGTAGATACTTCTAATCTTGATGTAGTTGATGCATATATTCATGCAGTGAACAGTAATATGGATATAGAACTGAAAAGTAATGAGAAGTGGGTAGGTATTTTGGAGAAGGAAAAGGTAAAGCTTCTTAATTCTTTAGTAACTTTAGGGTATAATACAGATATATCAGTGACAAAGAAAGAGGAAGATGCTACTATATCAAGTAGTAGAGAGTTCTTCAATGACAGTATGCTTACAATAGTAGATGTTCTCGTTTAAGGAGTGATTTAATGAGACACAGACGAAAAGCCGCAGCTTTAAAATATGAGAAAAATTTCGATGCTCCGGTAGTTACAGCTGCAGGAGCGGGATTTATTGCAGATAAGATTATAGAATCAGCTAATGAGGCTTCTGTGCCGGTTGTATACAATAAAGAACTGGCAGAGCTTCTTCTTAACGTGGATATCGGAGAATATATTCCCCCGGAATTGTATGAAGCGGCAGCTTATATAATAGCATATGTTGCAGATATAGATAAACTAATAGATGAAAGGTGAGTTAATATATGGCACTGTATGCAATATCAGATCTGCACCTGGCGTTAAATACCGATAAACCCATGGATATATTTGGACAGCATTGGTATATGCATCATGAGAAAGTTAGAAATAATTGGATGAAAAAGGTCAAAAAAGAGGATACGGTATTAATAGGGGGAGATATTTCCTGGTCTATGAAGATAGATGAAGGCATGGAGGATTTAAACTGGATTCACCAACTTCCCGGCAGAAAGATAATAATTAAAGGAAATCACGATTATTGGTGGACCAGCATTACAAAATTAAACAACTTATATGAAGATATGCACTTTATTCAAAACAATTTCTTCACCTACAAGGATTGGGCTGTATGCGGAAGCAGAGGATGGATATGCCCTGGAGGAGACAGATTTGGAGAAAAGGATGAAAAAATATATGCAAGGGAGCAAATCAGGCTGAGGCTGTCCTTAGATGCAGCAAAAGCAGAAGGATACAAAAATATAATAGTCATGATACATTATCCTCCTACCAATGAAAAGTTCGAAGACTCAGCATTTACTGAAATATTTAAAGAGTATGGGGTTAAAAAAGTCATATATGGTCATCTTCATGGTCCTTCCTTAGTCAGAGTACTTAAGGGTTTTAGAGATGGAATAGAGTACATTATGACCTCCTGCGATTATATTGATTTTGATCCTGTTTTAATCTTAGATTAAAAATATTAATACATAGAAAAAACATTGATGAATAAACTAGAAGTTATAGCATAAACTTCTAGTTTTTTCTTTGATGATAATTGTATGATTTATCAAGGAATTTTATTGATAAATCATTAATTAAATGTGTATTAAGTTAATAGTTATTTTATTGACAATCATATTATTATATCTTAATATATAAATATAATGAAATATAATGTGGTTTTATTTAATTACTAAGGAGTGAGAGCATTTGAATTTTAACTACAAAGAGCTGGAAGATGCAGCAGAGATACTGAAAGTTTTAGCACACCCCGTAAGACTTTGTATAGTTAAAGGCTTATTGGAGAACGGTTCACAAAATGTTACAAATATGCAGATGTGCTTGAATGTACCTCAGTCTACTGTATCTCAGCATTTACAGAAGCTAAGATCCGCAGGGATTATTCAAGGTGAAAGAAATGGACTTGAAATAAAATATCATGTATGTTCAGAAACTGCAGCAAGAACTGTTAAAGCTTTGCTGCAGGAACAAAAACAGGAGGTTAAGTAATGGGAAAAAAGGTTTTAATTGTAGGAGGTGTAGCAGGAGGAGCTTCTGCAGCTGCAAGATTAAGAAGACTAGATGAAAGTGCTGAAATTATAATGTTTGAAAGAGACGAGCATATTTCTTTTGCAAACTGCGGGCTTCCCTATTACATCGGAGAAACTATTAAAGAAAGAGAAAAGCTTTTGGTGCAGACACCGGAAGCAATGAAAGCCAGATTTGCAATAGATGTGAGAATTAACAGCGAGGTTACTGCTGTTGATACTAAAAATAAAAAGGTTTCTGTAAGGCAGAAAGACGGAAAAAGCTATGAAGAATCTTATGATTATTTAATACTTTCACCTGGTGCCAAGCCTTTAAAACCTCCAATACCTGGTATCGAAAGCAAAAGGATTCATACCTTAAGAAATGTTGCTGATACTGATAGAATAAAAGCAGCTGTTGATTCAAAGGGAGTAAAGAAAGCTGTTGTTATTGGCGGTGGATATATAGGTGTTGAAATGGCTGAAAACTTAAGGCATAGGGGAGTAGAGGTTACTTTAGTAGAAGCTGCACCTCATATCTTAGCACCCTTTGATTCAGACATGGTTGCCTTAGCAGAGAAGGTTATGGAGGAAAATGGAGTTCAGCTTATATTAAATGATGGTGTAAAATCCTTTGATGAGGAAAAGGATTTTATAAAAGTAACCTTAAACAGCGGTAAAAATGTTACCGGAGAAATGGCTGTTCTTGCTATAGGGGTATCACCGGACACCGCTTGGTTAAAAGACAGCGGCATAGAGCTGGCGGAAAGAGGACATATTATTGTAGATGACCACATGAGGACTTCCGCAGAAGGGGTTTATGCAGCAGGAGATGCTGTTTTAATTGAAGATTATATAACAGGAGGAAAAGCGGCAATCCCTTTGGCAGGACCTGCTAACAGACAGGGAAGAATAGCAGCTGATAATATAGCGGGGATTCATTCCTCCTATAAAGGTACAATGGGAACCTCAATAATTAAGGTCTTTGATTTAACAGCTGCTTCCACTGGTAATAATGAAAGGCTCCTTCAGAGAGCAGGTATAGATTATAAGGTGGTATTTATCCATCCTATGAGCCATGCCTCCTATTATCCCGATGCCACTGAGCTTCACATTAAGCTTATCTTTGATGAGCAGGGTAAGATACTTGGTGCTCAGGCTATGGGATATGATGGCGTTGATAAGGTAGTTGACGTTATAGCAACAGCAATTAAGTTTGGAGGAACGGTGGAAGATCTTACTGAGTTAGAACTTGCATATGCTCCCCCTTATCTTTCTGCAAAATCTCCCGCTAATATGGCTGGATTTGTGGCACAGAATATTTTAAAAGGCGGTATTGATACGGTAAAGCCTGAATACGCAGATACAATAGACAAGGATAAAGAGATACTTTTAGACGTGAGAGATGCCATAGAAGTAGAACAGGGAGCAATTCCGGGGCATATAAATATTCCTGTTAATGAGCTTAGAGAAAGATTAAATGAGCTCATGCCTTATAAGGACAAAGAAATTATTATTTACTGTGCAGTAGGATTAAGAGGATATATCGCTTCAAGAATATTAAATCAGCAGGGATTTAAAACTAAAAATATTACAGGCGGATACAAATCCTATACTTTAGGCAGATTTAAACCTTCAGAGAACATCGATAGTACTAATCAGGGTGATAATGATAAAGATGGAACTGAAAACTCCGGAAAAATAAATATCACAAACTCTACAGTAAAAGAAATTGATGCCAGCGGTTTATGCTGTCCGGGACCATTAATGAGAGTTAAAATGGAGATGGATATGCTCAAGGAGGGTGATATATTAAAGGTAAAAGCTTCTGATCCAGGTTTCTATGAAGATATAAAAGCTTGGACAACGACCACTAAAAACCAACTCATAGATCTTAAAAAAGAAGCGGGAATTATTAATGCTTCCATTAAAAAATGTACAGAAGTAATAAATAATGATGAAATGGAAAAGGAAGATAAAAATATGGTTTATGACGGCAGAGACGGAAAAACCATAATTGTTTTCAGCGGAGATCTGGATAAAGCTATTGCATCCTTTATAATTGCTAATGGAGCAGCTTCCATGGGCAAGAAGGTTACTATGTTTTTCACCTTCTGGGGATTGAACATTCTTAGAAAAGAGGAAAAGGTAAATGTTCATAAGTCCTTTATAGAAAAAGCTTTTGGAATGATGATGCCAAGAGGCTCCAAGAAGCTTGGATTATCCAGGATGAATATGGGAGGCTTTGGAGCTAAGATGATAAGGGGAGTGATGAAGGATAAAAATATTCAATCCCTTGAAGATCTCATAAAAGCCGCTATAGATAATGGTGTTAATATAGTAGCATGCACAATGTCTATGGATGTTATGGGTATAACAGCTGAGGAACTCATTCCAGGAGTTAATCTTGGAGGAGTAGGGTACTATCTTGGTGAAGCTGAAGGTGCAAATGTAAACTTATTTATTTAAAGTTAAAGAGTCTATACCTTTAATGCTCAAGGCATTATGGGTATAGGCTCTTTTTATGTGTTTTCTATATGGAATTTAATTCATTCAGTTTTCCAATTAAATTATCTACATTAGTACATTGAGTACGTATAAGTTCAGCTGTTTCCTGTGACATAAGTGTATTTTCATCAGAAGCGGCACTAAGCTCTTCTATACAGCTAATAACATTATCTTTCTTTTCAGAAGCGGTGGTGAGATTTACAATGCAGTTATCTATTTCGGAAGCCGCTTCGCTGATTGAGTTTTTTATATCATTAAATGCTAGTTTGGAGTCTGAAATGCTTTTTTGCTGTGAGCCTAATGCTATGGTACCCTGAGATACCGCAGAAGAGGCACTTAAGATATCTTTTTTTATTTCTTCAAGTATATTAGTTATACTTTGAACTGCCTGTTTTGAATTCTCAGCCAGTTTTCTAACCTCACCTGCAACCACGGAAAAGCCTTTTCCTGCCTCTCCGGCTCTGGCAGCTTCAATGGCAGCATTAAGTGCCAATAGGTTAGTTTGACTTGCTATTTGGCTTATGGAATCCGTTATTAAATTAACTGATTCTAACTTTCCTACCAGTGCATTTACTGTGGAGCTGGAAATATGTATAGCCTGTTTTAAATCCTCTAAAGAGGTGTCTAAAGAATCCATTGTAGTTATTCCTTCGTCAGCGGTTTTATCTGTATCTAAAACAGTAGCATGAACATTGGTTATATTAAATGCCAAATCTTCCATGGTGCTGTTAAAATCTTTTAATAGATCCGCTGTGTTTGATAGCTCTCTGCTGTGAGCTGTGCTGAAGCTGGCAATCCTGCTGCAGGAGGAGTTAATTTCGTCATTTAAATTTTCTATTTCTGAAGTACTTCCTATAATGCTGCCTAGGTGTTCTTTGCATTGAATCTTATAAGTATTTTCTTCCTGCACAGCTATTTCAGCAGTATCATTAACTACTTCCGTTTCCATACTTTTAGGTGCTTTGTTCTTCTTAAATAATGTCATATAAATTCTTCTCCTTAATAAGTATTTTTTATTGTATCTTTTTGGTCTCTAGCCAGTTCTTTAATTCTATGGGGGGCAGAGGTACTTGTTATTACTTGTCCAAACCACTTTAAAGCTTCTATATTATTACCATTTCTTCTGTGAAGCTCCCCAATAAGATACATAACAGTATATCTATCCATACCGTAAAAAGGTATGTCTTCAACCTCATAGGCTTTTGTAAAAGCCTTTAAGGACTGATTTAAATAACTTATTTCTTCCTCATCTGATTCTAATAATCTATACATCCAAGCTATTTTTAATAAGATAAGAGCTTTAGTGCTGTTCTTACCTTCAATTATCATAGAGGTTAACAGTGCAAGCTTATACCTTTCAATGGCTATATTTTCATTATATAGAGTGCCATAGCTTCGTTCCTTCCATCGAGGAGTAATGTTTTTTAAGACAGAATCCTTTTGATAGCTTTTTATATTTGGAAAATCCACCTTTAGTGCAGCATAACCGCAGCTGTTGCATATCCAAACATCGTAAAAATAAGGATTTGTGCTTTTATAATAGATTTGTAGATCTGAGTCCTTTTTTAATATCCTTTGGCTGGATATCTTTACTGCAAGTTCTTTAAATTTTGACTGACACACAGGGCATTCTACACTTTTTTCATATAAATCTGCTGCAAGCTTTTCAACATTTAACATCATTAGTACACCTCTAGACAGTAAATATTTATATACATATATATTATCGAAGGATTTTAACAAAATATTATACCTGGAACAAAAATCAAATGGCATATTTCAACTAATTTGATATAATGTATATAGGAAAAAGTGTAAGAGGGTGATAGCATGGCAGTTGTTAAGGATTGGAAAGCATTTTTAACCCCTTATGAGCAAGCTGTGGAAGAGTTAAAAGTGAAACTCAGAAGTATTAAAAAAGAATACCGAAGAAAAAATGAGTATTCTCCTATAGAGTTTATTACAGGAAGGGTAAAGGAGTTATTAAGTATATTAGAAAAAGCTAATAAATTTGGAATCCCTATTGACAGGCTTCAGTATGAAATGGAGGATATTGCAGGCATAAGAATAATGTGCCAGTTTGTTGATGACATAGAAAAGGTAGTTGAAATATTACGTAAAAGAACGGATATGCAGATTATGTATGAAAAAGACTATATAACTAATGTAAAAGAAAGCGGTTATAGGAGCCATCATATGATTATAAAGTATCCGGTAAATATGGCAGAGGAAACAAAAGAGATACTTGCAGAATTTCAGATAAGGACTTTAGCCATGAACTTTTGGGCAACTATAGAGCATTCTTTAAATTATAAATATAAGCAGCATATTCCCGAGGATATTAAACATAAACTTAAAAATGCAGCAGATGCTGCTTTTCAGCTGGATAAGGAAATGCTTGAGATAAAAGATGAAATTAAAGATGCCCAGAAGCTTTTTGAAGTTAAGTCCGATGTGATTTCCAATATAATGAACAGTATTTTAACCTTAATGTCTATTGGAAAAGTAGCAGAGGCTAACAGATATCAAATAGCATTAAATAAGCTTATTGATGAGGGTGAAGTTTGGGAATTTAATAATCTTTTGTATTCAATAGAAAGAGATATTGAAAAATACAAAGAAGTATAAGGATGCGGGGGTTAAACCCGCATTTTTTTATGCAAAAATTTAAAAGAAAACTGTAAAATGTTATAGTTTAGTTTTTGAATTTCTATAATTTGATATTATGATAATAGGAGTTATAATATAAATTAGTGTAAAATATCAGCATAATGTAAAGGAAAAGGTATTTAATATGAATGAAGAAACTGAAATAAAATTAATTAAAGAAAATCCTATATACATAAGGCATTTAGATAATCCTGGAGTGGTTCTTCAAATAGAAGCGGTGAAGAGGAATGGAAATGCCATTCAATATATAAGCAATCCTCAGGAGGAGGTTCAGCTAATCGCTGTAAAAAATTCACCTTTATCAATTCAGTATATAAAAGAACCATCAGAAGCTGTAAGTATTGCAGCAGTAAAAGGAAACTGGAATGCTTTAAAATATGTGAAAAATCCCTCTGAAGCTGTAGTTGAATCGGCCTTAAGAGCTAAGGGGTGGGCTATTCAATTTGTAAATAATCCTTCAGAAAAGCAGCAAGTCATTGCTGTAGAAAATGATTATGATGCTATAAAACACATAAAAGATCCTTCTAAAGCGGCTCAAATAAAAGCTGTAGAAGGTCATTGGGGAGCTATTAAATTTATTGAACACCCTGATATTGAAGTAAAATGCCTTGCTATAAAAGAGAATCCTGAAGCAATAATGTATTTAACGGATTATGATGAAGAGGAGCTTAAGCTCTTTATCAAAACTAATATCAATATTTTAAAGTATATCTATGAAACTCTGGATATAAATCTTGTGGTGGAGGTACTAAAGGATAAGGTATCACAGGAGGATATAGAGAAAAGCTATATAAAAGACTATATGGAGCTTGAAATACTTGATATGGACAAATTAGATTTTATAAAAGAATTTGGAAGCAAAGAAGCAAAAAAAGCCTTTATAGATTATAAGCTTTCAAATTAGCCTTGGAAAGGAAGATAACAGTGAATTTTACAGAAACACTTCAAACCGTTGAACTTATTATAAAATCAGGAGAGGTACCTTTAATTGTGGGAGAAAGCGGTATAGGAAAAACCTCTTTGGTAAAAAGTTTTAGTGAAAAGCATGGATATTATCTTATAACTATAGATGCAAATCTGCTTAAGGAAGGCGAAATAGGAGGACTTCCTACAATAGACGAAATTGAGATAAGCATAAATGGACTTCGGGAAAAAAAGAAGAGAACGGTTTATGCAGCCCACACAAAGCTTATAGAAATAAATGAAGTCTTAAACAGCGGGAAGGCTGATAAGGTGCTTTTGTTTATTGATGAGATAAACCGATGCGAGCATTCAGTTCAGCAGGAACTCATGAACCTTATATTAAACAGAGAAATAAACGGATACAAGCTTCCTCATGAGGTAAGGGTTGTTGCAGCTATGAATCCTTCCAACAGGTATCATAATTTTCAAAATACCCAATACCAGGTGGTAGACATGGATCCTGCCCAGGAGGACAGATTTGTTTGGATATATTTAGATTCGGAAGTTAAAGAGTGGATAAAGTGGGCTATGAGCAAAGAGGGCAATATACATGAGCATGTTATTGAATTCATATCCGCTTTTCCTGAATATCTCCACACCCCTGAGGCGGAAGATAATATAAAGGCTACACCAAGAAGCTTTGAGAGGGTTTCTAAAGCCTATAGGATATTTAAAGAAAGTAAGGGAAGCATACCAATTAACATATTATATAATGCGGTGAAAGGTAATGTAGGAAAAGAAATAGCACAGGATTTTATATCCTTTATAGGAAGCTATAAAAATCCTATGATAAATCCTCTGGATATTCTTGAAAGCGGAATTATTGCTGTAGATACCAAAGAGAGGATATTAAAAGAAAGCCATTCAAGGCTTTTTATATTCAGTAAAAATATGCTGAACCTCATTGAGGAAAGAGGTATAAAGGAAGAAGATATAGAAATCTTCAGCAGGCTTTTAGGTTATTATCCCAGCGACCTTAGAATAGGTATAATGAAAGGTATAAAAAGTGATTGCAGTACTGAATTCTACAATGCATTTTTAGATAATGAGGAGTTTATCCAAGTGTTTTTTGAAAGCTATGCATAAAGCGGCCTGAGGAGGAAGAGATTTGAGCTTTGAGGAGGAAAGAATAAGATTATACGGCGAAGCAGTTAAGCTTGAAGCTTCAGCAGAAATTACAAATAAGTTTAAAAGAGAGCTCTTAGCTTTGGTGGAAAAATGTACATTAGAGCTTATGGAAAAGGATGAAGGTTTTTTTGGTATGTTTCTTATGCAGCTTAGAAGAGAGGTGAGCTTAAAAAGTCAGGCTCCTTTATCTACAGTTCCAGGTAATGAGGGTTATATCCTATATATAAACCCTTTAACCTTTTTATCAAATACTAAAAACGAAATGAAGGCACTTTTAAAGCATGAGGTGTATCATATAATGTATAAACATCACCAGAGGATTAAAGCTTTAAGAAATAAATACAGCCTGTTGGCTATAAATACAGCTATGGATATATCGGTAAACCAGTACATAAATAAGTTGCCAGCCTGGAGCAGGAAGCTTTATGACACAAGCCTTGAATATAATATAGATTTAAAAGAAAACATGCCTTTAGAAGCCTATGTAGAAATGATCCAAAGAGCGATAGATAAACTCACTGTTAAAAAGGATAAAAGTGCAAAGGATAATGCACTGGATATGGAATCAATTCATGAATTATGGCTGCAGAGTGACAATATAACCGAGGATATTTTAAATACCCTGCAGAAAAGACTGTCATTAAATGCTTTTCAGGGAAAGATTCCCGCAGGTATGGAAGAGGCTCTTTTGCTGAACAAAGAGAAGTCAGTAATTACCTGGCAGGATTATTTAAAAAATACCATAGCTTCAATGCCCAGTGGTTATAAAAAGACAATTACAAGAAAGGACAGAAGGCAGCCTGATAGATTAGATATAAGAGGAAGACTTCCTAAAAGGATACCTAAGGTTATAGCAGCCATTGATATAAGTGCAAGTATGAGTCATAAGGAGCTTCATCTTATACTTGTTGAACTGTTTAATATTATTAAAAACTATCAAGGAGAAGTAAGGGTAATTGAATGCGATGACAGCATAAAAAGAATTTATAACATAAGAAGCATAAGGGATATTAAAAATACCTTAGAAAATACAGGAGCTACAGCTTTTTCTCCGGTATTCCAGTATATAAAAGAGAATAGTTTAAAGGATCATTTTTTAATTTATTTCACCGATGGAAAGGGAGAGGAAAAGTTAACATCACTTCCTGTCAATTATAAAACTTTATGGGTTCTTACAGGAGGTCAGGAAGTCCTTTCTCTAAAAGAATATCCTGGTGAAATAGTTAAGCTGGGGAAGGAAAATTCTTCTGCTGATAAAAATGATTACGGAATAAAGGTTGCAAAGGAGCTATTAAAAGACTGGGATATAGATACGGAAGCTAACAGTATACAAAGCTTAAGAGTAGATTTATAATTAAGAATTAAAGCAAAAAAAGCGAAGTCTTTAAAGGACTGTCGCTTTTTTAATATTAATTGATTTTAAATTAGTGGCATCCGCCGCCGCAGGAGGAGCATCCGCCGCCGGCATCAAGTACTGATTTAAGGCTTAAGCCTCTGCCGTCATTTTCTTCAGTAGATAAAACTACAAATCCTTCATATTCATCTACCAATTCTTTATCTATCATAAAGGTGATATCTTGAATTTTTTCCACTACATCATTATCTGATTGTTCATCCAGAACAATATTAAACATTGGGCCGCCTCAGCCAATACCTGCTAGATTTATCCTGATGTTATAATTATCAACTTTATTCTCGTCTAAGAACTGCTTAAACTCGGTATAAGCTGTATCGCTCATAGTTATTGCGCTCATATTATCCCTCATTTCCTTTGAATTTAGCACCTGTTATAGATACCTTCTATAATAATAATACTAACTATCACTATTATCAATACTATTTTTTACGAAAATAATATTAACAGATATTTGTTATTATATATTATTGTTTTTTTAATATCAACCTTATTATTTGTATATAATTTAAATTTTATTAATATATATATTCTTTAATAGGTTTGAAAATAGTGGGTGCGATGTTAAAATAAAATTATATAAAAGAGGATAGGGGAATTTTTATGAAAATTAACTTTACCAGAAGTCAGTTTAAAGCTCTTATGGAATTAATGCTTTTAAATCTTCAGCTCCTAAGGGAATGCGAACCTGAAAAGTATAAAGAATATTCCTCGCTTATTCACTATATACTAAGCTATGAAGATCTTCATAACGCATTATCTGAGGACTCCTATGAGGATGATTCAATAAAGGACAGTGAGATAAATAAAGCTAAGGAATTAAAAAGGGAATACGATGAAGCGGCATTTTGGAAGGAGTTGTCCAAAAGGCTTGCAGCTTCAAATTTGTATGAAGATGAAATGTGTATAGATCTGAATAATTATGAGGAGTATGAAAAAAAGAAAGCTAATCTAGAACATATATATTTTAAAAAGTTTAAAGCAATGGAATATAGTATTAATGTTGAGGGGAAAGAAATAAAATAACCTGCCATAGAAAGAGGAAAAAATATGATTCCGTTTAATAAGGATTTTTTACATACTGAGATTGAAAATTATATTAGTAAATTGAATAAGGAAGATTTAAAATACAATCATATAGAAGTCTCTTTGAAGTCTTTAAAGGGTTGTATCAATGGATATATATATGAATATACTGATAACTTTTCCAAAGTCCCTGTTTTGATGTCTCATAACAAGGAGCTAATGAAGCTTTCTCCTGAAGAAATTATAGGCTGCTATGAGGCTGCCTGCTATGCCAGAGGAAAGGTTGGGATAGTAGGCTTAGGTCTTGGATATTTTACATTGAAGGTGCTGGAAAATAAGAATGTAAAAGAAGTGGTGGTATATGAAAGCGATGAGGAAGTAATAAACTTTTATTACAATTCCTTTGGAAAAAATAAAAAGCTTAAAATAATTCATGGAGATGCTTTTAAAGCGCAAAGAGATAAGTTCGATTTTTTCTTTGCTGATATTTATTATAATAAGCTTGATATATCTGCTGTAGAGCATTATATAGCATTTAATAAGCTTCATGAAATAGAGGAATATACCTTTTGGGGAATGGAAAGATTTTTGCTTTCCTGCAGTATAGAAGATATTCTTTATATATACATTCCGGAGCTTTGGATGTCTATGTCAAAAGAGCTTTTTTCAAAATACAATAATTCCTCTTACAAGGATTTATTTAAGCCTTTACCGGAAGATTCAGTGAAAGAAGTGTTAAAAGCCTTTGGAGAGGAATTTAATAGGTTTTAACAGCTCTGCAGGAAGGAATAAATGATAATAATTAATTATTAATAATCATTCTTATTTACAAATGCGTAAAAATTACTTATATTATAAGTATGTGTTTTTATAGTATTTGAAAGGAATGATAATATGACAGAAAAGCCTTATAGAGTTTTACTATACTACAAGTTTGTTCATATAGATAATCCGGAAGATTTTGCAGCAGAACACTTAAAGCTATGTAAGGACTTAGGACTTAAAGGAAGAATATTAGTTGCGGAAGAAGGAATAAATGGAACGGTATCCGGACTTAGGGAAAATACAGATAAATATATAGAAGTTCTTCATCAGGATGAAAGGTTTAAAGATATGATTTTTAAAACCGACGAAGCTGCTGACCATGCCTTTAAAAAGATGTATGTGAGAAGGAGAAAAAGCATTATTACTTTAAAAGAGGATGATGATGTAAATCCTAATAATCTTGTAGGTGAATATTTAAAGCCTAAGGATTTTTATAACATGCTTCAGCAGGAGGATGTAATTGTAGTTGATGGAAGAAATGATTATGAATATGAAATAGGACATTTCAGAGGAGCTATAAGACCTGATGTGAACAACTTTAAGGAGTTTCCAAAATGGATTGAGGAAAACTTAAAAGAGCATAAAGATAAAAAGATATTAACCTACTGCACCGGTGGAATAAGATGTGAAAAGCTTACAGGAGTACTTTTAAATCAAGGCTTCAAAGATGTTTACCATTTAGAAGGAGGAATTGTAACCTATGGAAAGGATCCTGAGGTGCAGGGAAGACTTTTTGACGGTAAATGCTATGTATTCGATGAAAGAATTTCCGTTAAGGTAAATAACACGAAAGAGGATAAAATCATTTCAGTATGTTCACATTGCGGAAAGCCCTCGGACAGGTATATAAACTGTACTAACGACGATTGTCATGATCAGCATCTATGCTGTGAGGAATGTGAGGAAAAATATGAAGGCTTCTGTTCTGAGGAGTGCCATAAATATGTTATTAAGCATCCTGAAAGAGATGCTAGAATAAGAAGAAAAGCTAAGCTTGAACTATATAAAAAATATAATCAAAATCATGAAAAAGCGGATTACTTTAGAAAGCTAGTATAAGTATTATTTATATAAATAAATCCCAGATAGAAATTCTATCTGGGATTTAAATTTATATAAGGTACTACTTAGCTACAATATTTACTAATCTTCCTTTAATAACTATAACCTTAACCACATTCTTACCTTCTAAAGCTTCTTTAATTGAAGCTTCATTTAAAGCGATTTCTTTAATAGCATTTTCATCTATGTCTGTAGGTATATTGGTTTTAGCCTTAATCTTTCCGTTTATCTGAATTGCTATTTCTACTTCGTCTTTAATAAGAGCCTTTTCATCAACTTCAGGCCATTTTTGATTAAATACTGAGTAGCTATTGTCTTTAAAGTCTGAAGGATTAAATTTGTTGTAATACTCCTCGGCAAAGTGTGGAGCAAAAGGGGCTAATATCTTTATAAAGTCATTTATAGTTTCCTCAAGGAATTTAGCGTTTATAGTTTCCTCCTGGATGTACTTTGAAAGTGCATTGTTGAATTCCATAAGCCTTGCAATAGCTGTATTAAACTGAAGTATTTCAGTGTCGGAAGTTACAGCTTTAATGCTGTTATGTCTCCAGTAGTTAAGCTCTTTTTCTGCTTTATCCATAGTATTTTTGATGTTTTTATTTTCTTTAATAAGGCTGTAGGAATTTTCTATAATCCTTTCGATCCTTTCTAAGAACCTCGCTACGGATTTAATTCCGTCATCAGACCAAGCTCCGCCTTCTACGTAGGAAAATCCAAACATCAGATACATTCTGAAAACATCTGAGCCGTACTGACTTATATAATCATCGGGAGAAATGGTATTTCCCTTTGATTTACTCATCTTGAATCCGTCCGGTCCAAGAATAAGTCCCTGATGCGTCAGTGAAAGGAAAGGTTCATCAAAATTCAAATAACCCATATCCCTTAAAGCCTTAGTTAAAAATCTTGCATAAAGCAGGTGCATACATGCATGCTCAGGACCACCCACGTACTTATCTACAGGAAGCATTTTATTTATTATTTCAGGATTAAAGGCTTCCTTGTCGTTTTTGCTGTCTGCATATCTTAAATAGTACCAGGAGGAGCATACAAAGGTATCTAAAGTATCTGCTTCTCTTGTTGCTTTGCCTCCACAATGAGGACAAGTGGTGTTTATAAACTCTTCTGATTTTGCAAGAGGAGATTTCCCATCCGGTGCAAACTCTACATCATATGGAAGAGTTACTGGCAAATTCTCATAAGGTACTGGTACAGCACCGCATTTATCGCAGTAAACTATAGGAATAGGAGCACCCCAGTATCTCTGTCTTGATACAAGCCAATCTCTTAATCTGTAATTAACCTTTTCTGAACCAAGTTTGTTTTCAGCGAGTTTTTCCACTATTTTAATTTTTCCTTCTTCGGAGCTCATTCCATCAAACTCTTCAGAATTGACTAATGTTCCGTATTCAGTGAAAGGAAGCTCTGTTTTGTCTTTACCATCAATAACCTTCACTATAGGAAGATTATATTTCTTAGCAAAGGCAAAGTCTCTCTCATCATGGGCGGGTACAGCCATTACTGCACCGGTACCGTAAGTAGATAAAACATAGTCTCCAATCCAGATAGGAACCTCCAGACCGTTTATTGGATTTATGGCATAAGAGCCTGTAAATACTCCGGTTTTTTCCCTTGTTATAGATTGCCTTTCAATGTCGCTCTGCTTTTTAGTTGCATCTTTATAGCGTTCTACTTCTTCTTTTTGAGAGGAGGTAGTCAATTCATCCACTAAGGGGTTTTCAGGTGCCAAAACCACGTAGGTTACACCAAATAAGGTATCTGCTCTCGTAGTAAACACATCAAAGGATATATCTTTATCCTTTACCTTAAAGGTTACCTCTGCACCGGTGGATTTTCCAATCCAGTGCTTCTGCATAGATTTTGTCTTTTCAGGCCAATCTATGGAATCAAGACCTGTAAGAAGTTCATCGGCATAATCAGTTATCTTTAAGAACCATTGAGTTAAATCCTTTTTAGTAACCTCTGTACCGCATCTTTCGCATCCGCCTTCAACTACCTGCTCGTTTGCCAAAACAGTGTTGCAGGATGGACACCAGTTAACAGGTGCTTTCTTTCTGTATGCAAGACCTTTTTCATAAAGCTTTAAAAATACCCATTGAGTCCATTTATAATATTCAGGGTCGCAGGTTACTATCTCGTTTTCCCAGTTGAACATAGCACCCATAGCCTTAAGCTGCTCTTCCATGGTTGCGATATTTTTCTTAGTGGAATCCCATGGATGTATTCCGGTTTTTATAGCATAATTTTCTGCAGGAAGACCGAAGGCATCAAATCCCATAGGCTGAAATACATTATATCCCTGCATTCTTTTAAATCTTGCCCAGGAATCTACAGGTCCGTAGTTAAACCAATGGCCTGCATGAAGCTGGCTTCCTGAAGGGTAGGAAAACATTTCAAGTACATATAGTTTTTTATCCATCTTATCTGGGTTAAACTTATATAATTCGCTTTCTTCCCATTTTTTCTGCCACTTTTTATCAATAGCTGTTGAGTAATTAGTCATTTTAATCCTCCTTATTACGTTTTAATAATTAATTCTTAAAATAAAAAAAGCCCTTCGTCTGTAAAAAAATAGAGACGAAAGGGTTCGATTCCGCGGTACCACTCTAGTTAGGTGCAAATGCACCTCACCTTAAAATTATAACAGAATTACCGTACCTGATTTTCTTCAGATAAGCTCCATGGCGAGTTCATATGCTTTACAGTACTGCCTTTCACCAAAGCGGCAGCTCTCTTAAACTATAAAATTCATATTACTGCTCCATTTCAAAGCACAGTATTAAATAATGAATAAATTATAACCCATGTGCCTTTAAAGGTCAATATATATAGGAAATATAAAGAAGCATCACCTATAAATAAATATAAACAGATGAGTGATTCTTACGGATTTTGATGATATAATAATTACTGCCGTAGTTTTTTGTGATAAATAAATAACATGATATAACAAAATAACTGAGTTAAACCATAATTGATACTAAATAATATAAGTTTGTTAAAAATATATATTGCAATGCAATAATAATTATTATATAATTTTGTTGTAAGAGTGTAAGACATAATGTAAGTGTAGGAGGTACTATTAATATGAAAAAATTTGTATGTACAATTTGTGGATATGTTCACACAGGAGATGAAGCTCCAGAAGCTTGTCCAATATGTAAAGCACCAGCTGCTAAATTTGTTGAGCAGTCTGATGATATGGCATGGGCTGATGAGCACAGAATAGGAGTAGCTGAAGGAGTAGATCCAGAAGTTATAGAAGGATTAAGAGCAAACTTCATGGGAGAATGTACAGAAGTAGGAATGTACCTTGCTATGAGCAGACAAGCTGATAGAGAAGGATACCCAGAAATCGCTGAAGCTTATAAGAGAATAGCTTTTGAAGAAGCAGAGCACGCATCAAAATTTGCTGAGCTTTTAGGTGAAGTGGTAGCAGCAGATACTAAGAAAAACCTTCAAATGAGAGTAGAAGCTGAGCACGGCGCTTGCCAGGGTAAAAAAGATTTAGCAACTCTTGCTAAAAAATTAAACTTAGATGCAATCCATGACACAGTTCATGAAATGTGCAAGGATGAAGCAAGACATGGACAAGCATTTAAAGGTTTATTAAACAGATATTTTGGTAAATAAGATAAATTAAGCTGCCCCGCAGGATTTAACACTGCGGGGCTTTAAATTTTTTTATTTAAATTAAACATTAGTTATATAACTAATTTTATCTGCATAATTAAATTTCATAAACCTTAAAAAGCATTCATGGAGATTTTCACGAAGGTCAGATGTTAGGGAAACATTAGCCTCATACCAAATATTTTTTATCTCAAGAAGGCTTTCCTTTTTCTTTAAGATAATTTCCGCTCTTCCTATAAAGTTCTCTCCATGAAGTATGGGAAGCACATAATAGCCATATTTTCTTTCTGCAGCAGGGGTATATATTTCCCATTTATAGTGAAAATTAAAGAGCTCCTTAATTAAATTCCTATCCCACAGCATATTGTCCAAAGGTGCAAGTAGCTCCGTTCTTTCCTTGAATTCTGATTTTTCTATGGCGTTTTTAAGGAGAGAAAGATCTTCTGAGAGACAGTAGAGTTTATCTTTTAAACCCTCCACATCTATCTCCAGGATTTTTCCTTCTTCAATAAGCTGGAAAAAGGCTTCCTTACGCTCCTTTGATTTCATTTCCCATATATTAAGCCATGCATCTGATGGTTTGTTCCATAGAAGTCCCACTGAAGAAATTCTTCGGAGTATCCTCCATTTTATATGTTCAATATCCTGAGGATAAGGCTCTTCAGCTTCCAAAATCTCTTTTGGAATATATTTGTCTGCAAGGTCATAATACTTTACTGTGCCTTTTTTATGATGGATAACTAAATCTCCTCTGAAGTAAAGGGTTTCCAGTGCTGCTCTGGAAAGCCTGGTATCGCTCCAATACCAGGAAACCTTATCCTTCATATTAATATCCTTAGAGCATAAAGGACCTTCAGCTTCTAGTCTTGATAATATGGAAGCAGAAACCTTGTTTACCTCCTTTATTCCTCTGCCTTTTTCTTTATGATAACTGCGGTATCTGTTAAAATATATCCAGGCCTCTACAGGAATTATAGCTAGATTCTTATCAAAGTAATCAACTAATTTTCTTTCCGTATAAAGCAGCTCCTGAAGCATTTCCTTTTTAAAACCGTAAACTCTTGACTGGAGTACCAGCTCGGCATTTTTGCCGCATACATCTATAGGATCATATTGAATACAGCCTGCCTGTGTAATAAACTCCAGAATTCCTTCTTTATTGCTGTATTTATAATCTCCCATCAAACCCTGCTTTAGTAAAATAAACCTGACAGCCTGCTTTTTGGTTAGCTTTAGCGGAACCATTTCAAAACCTCCCTAGGTTAAAGACCTTTTATATTACTGTTATTAATACCTCTCTCCTCTAAAATCTCATAAACGGTTTTTGAGGTGGTATCTTCAGGAGTATAACCTAAGATGTCTAAAATCTCATTGAATTCCTCTTCAGAAGAGGTCTCAATTTCTAAATAGGGGAAGGGGCAAAAGGTTTTATCATTTATGTCAATTTCAATAAGTGTGTTTTTATATTTATAGCTTTCTCTGTATTTTTCTATACTTTGAATCAAGGTGAGTCCAAGACCTTCAAAGATTTTTTTAGCAGACTCACTATCGTCTACAATAACTTCGTTTTCCTCCATAACCTTAAATACATCCTGACTAAGCATTTTTTTCACCGTCATGAAATATTCTTTTTTATTGTGGAGTATATCATTAACTTCTCTTACTCTTGCATACCCTTTAAGCTTTAAAAGCCTCATATCTTCAAAATCATAAATATTATTTATCTGTTCTTCCTTTTTTACTAAAGGAATATTATGATTATTCATTATACTTCTTATGTCATCCACATTTATATCTAATACTTTTACTTCGAATTCGTTCACAGTATTCACCTCATAAATAAGTAGTTATATTTTAGTGTTATGAGGATATTTTATGATATAATGATGTATTATACAATAGCTATGAATCATAGGAGGGGGATTAATGGACAATTTTAAGGAACAGCTGGTCACCGTAGAAAATAAAACAGCTTATAAAATAAAAAAGGTGAAGGCATATGTAACTCAGAAGAAGGTATTTGTAAACAAAACTACAAATAAATAGATGATCCGATGCCTCACCTGAATCATATAATCTTTTGAAATAAAACGTCATAAGTTGTATAAAGAGACGTTATTTAAAATGAAAATTCCTGTATTTATAATACTAATGGGATATAATAGTTACAAACATTTTAGAAAGAGTATAAATGGAGACTCTATTATTAAGGAGGTAGTTTATGACATATTATTCTGTAGCCATAGCACTTGTATTTTGTGTTTTTTTAGGTGTGATATTTTCTATTATCGGAATAATAGGAACAAAGAAAGTGGAAAAAGAGCTTGGAATATCAAATGGAGAACTATCTGATATGGAAAGAAAAAGGCTTAAACCATACATAATATGTAGAGCAATCGGATACTTTCTACCTATATTTTCTTCATTTATTTTAATATATGTTGTGTACAAAATGTATTCTTAACTCTTATGCACTTTGTTTTTCTTCTTTGGAATTATAAAATCTTCATGCCCTTTCTCCAGTAAATTCAGAGCCACCTAAACAAGAGAAAAAGAAGAAAACTGAAATATCAAAAGAAATTGGGAATATTCAGTAAACTGAAAAACAGCCGGTTGCTATAAACTTTGGAAATCCGGAAAAAAACGGTTAATGGGAATTTAAAATACTGGAAGCAAAAGAAGGAGGAAGGACATTCCGAGGAGTATAGTTATTAACATATAAAAATAGAGGTATAGAATTATGAAGTATTATAAGGTTGATGGACTAGCTGAACTCTTCAATGTTCATGCTGACACTATTAAAAGAGAAGTACAAAGGAATAATTTAAAATGCTTTAGGGTGGGAAAGGAAATAAGGTTCACACAAGAAAGCATTGATGATTATACCAATGTTGTGAATAACGGAAAAACCACAAGAGAAGTTGAATTAGAAAATAAAATAGAAGAATTACAAAATCAAATATGTGATATGAAAGCAGCACTAAACAGAATTAAAAATGAGATTATTAAATTTTAAATAATAAGGAGGGATTAACCCTCCTATTTTATTTGCCGTCAAAAAAACGTCAAAAATTCATTATTAAAATGTGTGATTTTATGTTACCATTGTGATATGAATAAATAACTTTTATACAAAAACATAGATTTAATGTGGTTCTATGTTTTTGTATATTAATAAAATATTACTAATATGGTAATGATGTATTATACAATAGCTATGAATCATAGGAGGGGGATTAATGGACAATTTTAAGGAACAGCTGGTCACCGTAGAAAATAAAACAGCTTATAAAATATCCACTATATTTATGTATGTATTTGCTGTAATGGCATTTTTATTTTTTGTAATTCAGAACTTAATCTTTGGAATTATTTTTGCATTAGCTGCAGGATTTCTGTTCTACTTTAAAAGATATCTTTATACAGAATTTGAATACAGCATAACCAACGGAGAAATAGATATAGATAAGATATTAGAAATGAAAAGCAGAAAGAGAATAATTAGCTTCAACATGAAGGATGTGGAGTTATTAGCTCCCATTGACAGCGACATATATAAAGGTTATTCCTCAAAACCTTCTGAAAAGGTTCCGGCAATACCTTCAGGAAATAGTGACAGAGCCTTCTCAGCAGTAATTTCTCAGGGAGGTAAAAAGTTACAGGTTATTTTTGCTCCTAATGAAGAATTTGTAAAGCTATGCTTTTTATACAACCCAAAGGCAGTAAAGAAAAATAATTAAACATAGGATGGTGAATCCATGGAATACATAAATGACATAAGTATTATGGAGGCAGTAATACACATTTTGGATAACAATGGAGATGAGCCGATTTTAAATCAGTACAAAATGGAATTAAACGAGGATATATATAAATTTATCCTTAAACATCTGCAGAAATCCTTTAATGATGAAGAGCTTAAATATGCGGTATTTAATAAAAGAACTATAGTAAAGGAAGTAACTCAGGAATTTTTAAATGGAGATAACCCTGATTTTATAGCAGTGTCTCAGGAGCTTGCCAGACAGATGTTTTCTCTTATGAAGTCCAATGTAAACATACCCTCCTGCGATTTAATGGTGGTTTATATATCCACAGAATACGGACCAATGCTGGGGATATTGAAGATGGATTATGTTAAGAATTTTACTCATCAAATTGATTTTGTGGATGATAAAATAGGAATAAATATTGTGCCTCACGCTGCAGGATTACCTGGAGGAGGGCAGAGGCTTCAAAAATGTGCCTTTATTAAGCCTATAAGAGAAGATCAGGAATTTAATATCATGGTAATAGATAAGCAGACAAAGTCTAAGGATAAAGAGGAATACGGTTCTAATTATTTTATATCAAATTATTTAGGATGCAATATTATTGCCAATGAAAGGGATATGACAAAAAATCTCATCAAAACCTCTGAAGCCTGGACGAGAGATAATATGTCAGAAAATGCTGATAGAGCTGAGCAGGTAAGATCTAAGATCAAGGAAAAGCTAAAAACCGAGGAAACCATAAATATCAATGAGCTTACAGAGGAAATTTTTAAAGAAGAACCTCAAGCTATACAAAGCTTTACGGAATATGCTTCCGCTCAGGGCTTAGATGAGGAAATTACCCTTGATAAGCAGTACCTTGAAAAAAAGCTTAAGCGGGTAAGACTTAAAATAGATAAGGATATTGATCTTTATATCAATGAAGAGGTTTATGGTGATATTAACCGCTTTGAAATAGTAAGAAACGGCGACGGCAGTATCAATATGATAATCAAGCATGTGATTAATTATATTGAAAAGTGATGAAAAGCTTATTAAAAATTAATAGATAGGAAATCCTTTAAAATACTGATGAAAATATATAAAATTATAGGGAAGTCTTTTGACTTCCCTTATTATTTTTTAAGAGATTATATTTTGTAAGTCTGCTTTATTGCTGAATCTAAATATTAACTTTTCTCCATCAAAGGTTGTATCAAATGATTTCTTTGATATATATTCCTGATTATATTTTCAGTTTCACTGCTTGCTAAAATCGTTTCAATTTTCATAACAACTCTCACTTTCATTTATATTTCCACTTTTTTATTACTTTAAATTTCACGTTCTATGCACATCATTCTAAATATTAAGTTAAGACTAAATAATAGCATAAGATAAATTATAATAAAGATTAACATAAATTACAATTTATAGTATAATAATTGAAAGAAATATTGTACTATAAATATATAAACTAATAATAGGAGATAGGTGCAACAGCATTTAAGAGTGATATGAAAAGAGATTCATTAAATAATCCTATAAGGATAGTAATTGCATTATCATTGCTCTATTTCCCTAGAGTGAGCTTTTCTTTAATAGCAGCAATATTGATTATTTCTGCTGCTTCTGATAAAAATCAAATTCCTATTGCAGGTACTTATTGTGAGCTTCCTAAGGATAAATATGAAATAGTAATTGACGAAAAGAAATTCCGATTATTCGTTAAATCAAGAGGGTATTTAATGGCAATATTGTTTTTCATAGAAGGGGTATTATTAATCTACGCCTTTGAGATAGCAGCAGAAATATATGTTTTGCTTTTAATAATTGTAAACATATTTTTTATGGGTATATCTAATTTGATATTAGAGAAATATTATAAATTACGAAACCATTAGAGATTGGCTGTTTTATTTATATATTAACCCGTTGATCTCTTTTTACTAAACTTCATTATTTAAACATATTAAAGGAAGTGAAAATATGCTTGAGAAACTGCCAACAGAATATGAATTGAATGAATTAATGGGTAAAGATGCCTATAGAGCTTGGTGCTCTATCAATAACTTTATAAAAGATAATTATAATATGGATATGATTTGGGACAATGGAGGAAAAACAGGGGTATTTGAACTAAAGTACCGAAAAAGCGGGAAAACCTTTTGCGCATTGTATCCAAGAGAAGAAGGTATCCGTATATTAATCATCTTTGGAAGGAATGAAAGAGGAAAATTCGAAGCATCCAGGGAATATTTCTCTGATGATATGAATTACTTCTATGACAGTACTCATGAATATCATGATGGGAAATGGCTGTATTTAGACATAACAAAGGATACGATAATGAAGGATATAGAAGGACTATTATTGATAAAGAAAAAGCCGAATAGAAGAAAAGAGTAGAGTAAACTCTCATGGAGGTATACAGTGAAGAAAGTGAAATTGATATTAATGGCTCTATTGCCAATAATAATAGGATATTTGTTTATTAACATATTTTTTATTCCTTGGTTAATGTATACTGTTCCATTTTTAGTAATGGGTTATTGGTTCTGGGTAGGAGGAAAATTTGCGGAAAATGTTAAAAGTCCACTCAAAGCAACACTTTATGCTAATTTCATTGGAACAATAGCTTTTGTATTATATTATTATCAATTTGTTATTACAGCAGATAAGGATAGAAATTTAACTTTAGCAGTTTTTTTTCAATTATTTACCGCTCCTCTTGGCATTATAACAGCAAAAATTGCATTAATATTTCAACGAAATCCTAATGAGGTAACTCCGGTTACCTTTTTTGCAATTCAGGCTTTAGGGTTAATATTAATGATGCTAGTGTTTTTCAGTGGTTATGTTTATAAGAAAAAGCGATAGTTTCCTCGAGGCTTGCTTTCTAAATGGAAGGATAATTATAAAAGATACGGTCAGGCAGTAAAACCTCAGGAACCTGAGAACCAAGAAGAAAATGATAACGAAATAAATTATAAGAAAGCATACGAACAAATAATAGAGGATAGGAAGAAAAAAGACCTGGAAATTGCTGAACTTAGGAAATTATTAAAATAAATAGTAAGTCTTGGCAATTAGATATAAATATGTTTCCTTATAAGATAGAAGGGGAAAATTGAAAAAACAATTAAAAATTAAGGCTATGTTTAAAATTATTGTTGATATTAAAGTATTAAAAAAAGACTCCAAATTTCGGAGCCCTTTACTTCGTTTAAAAGGAAGATTCCGAATCAAATGCTTTACTAACAGTCATTAAGTTTTGATATCTGTTCAATAATTTGATGCACAATATCATCGGCACTCAAGTTACCATCCACAACAAAATCTGAATTTGGTTTTATTGTTTTTAACATTTCCAAATATGCGGTTCTACCGCCAGAAAGATAACAATTCAAATCATTTCTTAATGAGTCTGGTAACTGTTCTACATTATCCCTTAAGATACGTCTTGCCATTGCAATATCCAATGGAGTATCTATAAAAATCGCATAATCAATGTAAGGTGTAATCTTATCATTTTTATACGCAAAAGGATAATCAAGCAGTATGTAATTCAAATTATCTTGTGCCAACAATGGCTCAATATCGTTCGCTAATACTTCAAGATTCCAAGCATTATAATCTGCACCACTTTGTACCCATTGAAAGTAATCTTCAGGACCTTCCTCAAAATCATATTCATCAAAATAAATTATCGTTGATAAAGGCAATCTATTCTTTAATTCATTTGTAACAGTTGTTTTACCTCCGCCTGATACTGCGGCAATCGCAATTACTATAGGCTTCTTCATAATATCCCCCACATATTTATATATTCGTTAGTTCGCACTTTATTACTAAAGAGACCTAATATTATTATGCATCATTTTCATATTATTGTAAATATTACACAAATATTGGTTCTCTGTAAGAAAAGTATTTTATCTTTGTATCGGTATGGACAGTGTGAGATTGCACTATGAGATGCTTAATCCTTGCCATATCTTTTTCAGCACTAAATACCTGTAACCATTTGAACCAGTACATATAATTAGCCAAATATTTTGTCGCAACACCATTAAACCTACCCATCCACTTTTTAAGTTTGCTGTGATAAGCATTTATATGTTGTATATGATATATCCCTTCTTTGTGTCTGCCTCTCTTTATTTGTTGCAGTTCGAGATTAAAATTACGAGCAAACTTGATATAACTTTTATGAGAATCTGTACAAAGAACCGAGTCATTATCTATCCTTTCATTAAAGAATCTCTCTAAGTCTGTATGCTTAAGTCTACCTTTGCACACAGGCTCTACCATTATATTACCAATTCTATCAGTAGCACAAAGAACGCACACCTGCTGAGATGATATTCCTCTTTTTCTCTTTTCACCTTTGTTAGGCTTACTACCTTTAACCCCTCTTTTATGTGGCTTCCTTGGCATAGAGAAATTCCTGCTCTTCTTATGATTCCCCTTAAAAGATAATCTAAAGAAGATTTCATCAGCCTCAACTATCCCTCCAACACTGCCAATTCCCATATAACTTCTAACGGCATCTAATATTTTATGCCTCCAATAGAAGGAAGTTGGTACGCTTATTCCAACTACTTCAGCAGATTTCCTTATAGAATAACCATTAACCATGCACTTGGCGTAGGAAATCCACTTTTTTGAATCTTTCTTGCTATTATGCATAGGAGAACGAGTAAAATCTGTGAATGTCTTTTTGCAACACTTGCATATATATATCTGTGTTCCGTTTGACTTGCCATTACGAGACACTTCATTACGATTGCAGAAAGGGCAGACTTTCCCACGAGAAAATCTATTTTCTTTTATTTCTGTTGCTAATACAGAAGCAAACGAACCTAATACTATTATTTCTTCGATAAATTCTAAGATTTGTTCTTGAGCAAATATATCTAATGACTTGATGTCTTCTTTTACAGATTCTATACTGGGCATAATTGTTCCTCCACGATAACTGATAAAATACATTATACCCTAATACTTCAATATTATCCAGTTTTAACATTTATTTTAAACATAGCCAAAATTAAAAAATGTAAAATGCAAAATGAAGGAGGAAATTCCTCCGGAATTTCTTAAATTTATTTTAATTAAAGAAACTCCGATAGGAGTTTCATCCTCCATTTTTAATTCTTAACTTTTCATTATCTTTTACCTCGTTTCTTTCCTTGTCCCTATAACACAGAATATACCAAAAACAATTATTATCATTAAAAGCGGACCTAGAGAAAGATCTCCAAAGGAATCCTTACACATACTAAAGAATCCCCAGGTTGAAGGGAAAAGCTTTCCTGCATAATCAAAGGCTTTAGGGAGCATGGTTACAGGAAACATGATTCCTGACAGCATTATAGAGGGCAGGAATACAAATTGAGAAATCATTGTAAGCTTTGAAATACTTTTTACAAAGAGCCCAAGTGCAGTGCCAATCATTAAGCTGGAGATAATAAATAACAAAAGTACAGCAAAGTAGAGGAGAATATTATCCGGTACAGCAGAATCAAAGACAAAGGGTGCAGTGAAGAAAATAATTATGCTTACCAGGGATAAATGAATAAATCCCGATATAAAATTATTGATAATAACAGTCCACAAAGGTATTCCACCTACTTTGTAGGACTTTTTTATTTCGCTGCTGAAAAATTCTACTAAGGGGATAGGAGCTCCTAATAATGCTCCCATGCTTACACTGAACACAGTCATAGACTGGATTAAGGTGTTTTTTGAATTAGGATCAATAGAGGAGAAGATTCCTCCCATAAAGGCAAAAAATACTAAGGGTACAATATAATAAGTTAAAAGTACACCTTTATTTCTCATATCCAGCTTCCACTGAAGACATATTCCATAACAAAATGCATCCATGCTTATACCTCCTTAGCAATATTTAAAAAGCCTTCTTCAAGACTTAGATGTTCAATTTTTATGTCCTCAATTTCAATTTCCTTTTCCTTTGCAAGGGTGAGGATTTCTAAAAGACCCTCCTGAAGATTAAGGGTTTCAAAGATAATGTATCCCTGATGCTCAGCTTTAAAGCTGCAGTGGTGCAATTGAAAAATGCTTAATGGAACCTTTGATTTTATGTGAAGTTTGTAATTTTCTTTTTCTTTCCCAGTGAGCTCCTCCGAAGTTCCCATAAAAGCAATATTACCATTTTTTAAAATAGCGAGCCTATCGCTTAGACCTTCTACTTCAGCCATGTCATGACTGGTCATTATTATAGTTTTTCCCTGACTTTTCATTGCCCTAATTTCCTTGTGCAGTTCAGAGCGTCCTTCCACGTCAAGCCCTGCAGTAGGCTCATCTAAGAAAATAATATCAGGATTTCCGATGATTGAGAGCACTAGATGAAGGCGGCGTGTTTGTCCTGTAGAAAGCTGTCTGTATTGCTTGTTTTCTATTTCCTTCAATCCAAGCCTTTCAGTCAGTCCCCAATCTATCGAAGCCTTTTTCCATTTTGCAAAAAGCAATAGTGCTTCCTTTACCTTTATATTTTCAGGAAGAGATGAGCTTTGAAGCTGTATTCCTATGCTGCCTCTGATATCTATCTTTCCTTCCTCAAAGCTTCTTAGGCCTTCAATACACTCTAAGGTTGTGGTTTTGCCTGCTCCATTAATACCTAAGAGGGAAAAGATTTCCCCTTCCTTTACCTGAAAGGATATACCTTTTAAAACTTCATTTCCGGAATATTGCTTTTTTAAATTCTCAATAATAAGTGAGGTATTCAATATTATTCCTCCATTTCAGGAATGATAATTCCTATTTTATTTAAATAAAAACTTAATGCTTTTCCTATATAATCATCATTTCTTTGGCAAGTTCTCCTACGGTATATAAATCTTTCTTTATCAAAATAACCACATCCATGAGTACATTATAATATATGACCTTACGTCACAAATAATAGCTGAATTAAAAAATGAGAAATAATTTTTAAATTATATAATTAATAAAATAAAAGCAGAGGATACGGTTAAAAAACTGTATCCTCTGCTTTTTTATACTTAATTTAAAACTAACTTAGTATTTGGTTGTGATTTATTTATTCATTGCATCAGTTGAACCAAGAATATTATCTATTTTGTATTCAACTACCTTTTGAACTGCATCTCTGCCTGCTCCTAAGTATTTTCTTGGGTCAAACTCCGCAGGTGTATCTCCGAATACTTTTCTTATAGCTGCTGTCATAGCAAGTCTTAGGTCTGTATCCATGTTGATTTTGCAAACTGCCATGGAGGAAGCTTTTCTAAGCATTTCTTCTGGAATACCTTTAGCATCCTTTATTGCTCCGCCATATTGGTTACAGGTTGCCACTGCGTCAGGATCAACAGCGGAAGCTCCGTGAAGAACTATTGGGAAGCCAGGTAACTGCTTTTGTATTTCTTCTAAAATATCAAACTTTAATTGTGGTTTGAAGTCTGGTGGGAATTTAAATGCACCATGGGAAGTTCCTATAGCTATAGCAAGAGAGTCACATCCGGTTCTCTTAACAAAATCTACAGCCTGAGCAGGTTCAGTGTAAACATGCTCTGCAGCTTCTACATCATCCTCAACTCCTGCAAGAACACCAAGTTCTGCTTCTACAACTACACCTCTGGCGTGTGCATATTCTACGACTTCTTTAGTTTTAGCTACATTTTCTTCGTAATCATAATGTGAACCATCAAACATTACAGAAGTGAAACCTGCATCTATAACCATTTTAACTGCTTCTATATCTGGACCGTGGTCAAGGTGTAGAGCTACGTCAACCCCTGCTTCTTTAACTGCTGCATCAACCATAGCTTTAAGCATCTGTGGGCCGGCATATTTTATTGCTCCAGTGGAGCACTGAAGTATAACAGGAGACTTCTTAGCTTTTGCTGCTCTTAAAACTCCTTGTAGTATTTCCATATTATTGATGTTGAAAGCGCCTATAGCATATCCGCCTTCATAAGCCTTTTTGAACATTTCTTTAGTAGTAACTAATGGCATAAATTGGACCACCTTTCATAATATATTAAGGACATGTAAAATAAGCCCTTTTAATATCTACAAAGCGGGTATATGATTAGACCCGGTGGGACTAAATTTCCCACCTCCTATTATATATTAATTCTACAACATTTTCTATAGTAAATATATATGCCGTGAAATAATTTCATATAATAGATACATTTATTATTTGATGGACTGCACTAAAAAAGGTTAAAAAATATTTTCTATAGAAAGCCTTTGAAGACTTACAATATTATCGATATGATGCTTTAAAATATGAACACTGGCTAAGGATTCAGACTTATCCAGCTGTTTTACATACTGGGTGAGCTTATAGACCTCGTGAGAAACAGTATCGATGTCAGCATGATTCATAAAAACAGAAATCATTGGAGCCTCCGATTTAACTATATCAAGAAGGCTGCAGGCTTCATCGTAGCTTCTATCCCATTCATCATCCTTAAGCAGTGCTTCGAGCTCTTCACAGGAATCTGAAACTGCACTGCAGAAATTGTGAAGCTGTTTATTCGAGTATACCATAAAAATAAGCAGTGATAAAAACAATACAATAGAAATCACAACATTTTTCATTGCATTACCTCTTTATACCATGTCTTTTTTTTGGCAGTAGAATTTATTATGTGAATCCATTAAAGCTATATATACTTCTTCCAGATTCTCTATATTTCGGCTCCTTATATTCTGAAGCAGCCACTTCATATCTTTATTGATTGTTTTGAGATTTTCCTTATTTACCTTTCCGTTTATAACAAGAACAGTGGGGAGAACATCTTGAGGAACTGAGATATTTAAATCGCTTTTTGTAACAGGAGATAGATTTGCTTTTGGAATTACTGAAATCTGTCCGTTGTTTTCCAGTATTAAATAAGCTATATCTTCAAAATTAAAGTATCCGTTAGTGCGAAGCTCCTCCATTAAATCATCAATATTTATCCTTTGTTCCCTCAGTGCTTTGGTATCTAGTATGCCGTTTCTTAAAAGTATCGAAGGTTTACCATCTATGATGGATCTTACTTTTTCGCTCCTTAACTGTATTTCCGATACTAAAATCTGCATTATAAGCATTGTTACTATGGGAATTATCCCTAAAAGCAGCGGCAGCCTGGTATCCTGCATAGGAAGAGAGGCAAGCTCTGATATCATAATGGTTATAACCAGCTCATACGGCTGAAGCTCTCCAAGCTGCCTTTTTCCCATAAGCCTCATAACTACTACTACAAGGGTATAAAGGATAATAGTTCTTATTATTACTACAAACAAATAAATCACCTCCTTTAGTATAGATTTTGTAAAATTCATTCTTTTATGACATTATTATTGATTTTTAAAGTATAATAATAATACTGAAGAGTATAATGTTTATTGAAATGGAGTGATATAATGGCTGAGTTGAAGCTTACTTTAAGCAATGGAAGAGAAATTTCAGCAGATAAAGATAAACTGCTTTATGATATTGTAAAAGAAAATTATGAAGATACAGAGCTGCCTGCAGTGCTTGGAATGGTAAACGGAAAATATTATGAACTTTCCTCTCATTTAGAAGAAGGGGGAATATTTGAAGCTGTATCTTTAAACAATCCCATGGGTAATAATGCTTACTCCAGAACCCTCCAGTTTATACTTATAAAAGCAGTGCAGGACATTTTCCCAAACAGCAAAATTACCATAGAGCATTCAATAAGCAAGGGTCTTTATGGTGAGATACATATGGATAAAGCTCTTGATGAAGAAGATATTACAAGAATTAAAAGCAGAATGCAGGAAATCATAGATTCAGATACGGTTATAAATAAAATAAGCATTGAAAGAGAAAAAGCCATAGAAATATTCAAGGATTATGGAATGATGGATAAGGTAAAGCTTTTGGGTTTTGTAGCTTCCGATACAGTGAAGCTTTATGATCTTCAGGGAAGATATGATTATTTCTATGGGCCTATGGCTTATTCCACAGGAGCTGTTAAATATTTTGATTTAATATATTATGAGCCGGGGTTTATATTAAGGTATCCTCCTTTGGAAAGCCCTGTTGAAATTCCTGAGTTTGTTGAATACAGAAAGCTCTCAAGGATATTTAAAGAAACTGAAGAGTGGCTGAATATACTTGGGGTGGGTGATGTAGGCTCTTTAAATGAAAAAATTGTAAGCGGTGAGATAATAGACATAATAAGGGTATCAGAAGCTCTTCATGAAAAAAAGATTGCCTATATAGCGGATATGATAGCGGAAAGAAAGGAAGTCAAGGTAATACTCATTGCAGGCCCTTCCTCCTCAGGAAAAACCACCTTTGCAAACAGACTGTCCATACAGCTTAGGGTTAACGGACTTATCCCTAAGGCCATATCTTTGGATGATTATTTTATAAACAGAGATTCCACTCCTTTAGATGAAGAAGGCAAGCCGGATTTTGAATCCATAGATGCCCTTGATCTGGAGCTGTTTAACAAGCATCTAAACCTTCTTATGGATGGAGAAGAGGTTGAAATACCTACCTACAATTTCCTCACAGGAATGAGGGAATGGAATGGAAATCTTTTAAAGCTTCCTCAGAATGGAGTCCTGGTAATAGAAGGTATTCATGGGCTTAATGAAAGACTTACCTCCTCTGTATTAGACAATAATAAATTTAAAATATATATAAGCGCCCTTACCCAGTTAAATGTAGATAATCACAATAGGATTGCAACTACTGATGTAAGAAAAATACGAAGGATTGTGAGAGATACTCTTTCAAGAGGCTACAGCGCAGAGGTTACCCTTACCTTATGGCCTTCTATAAAAAGGGGTGAGGAAAGGAATATATTCGTTTATCAGGAGAAAGCGGATGTAATGTTTAACTCTACTTTGGTTTACGAGCTTTGTGTCCTTAAGAATTATGCTGTTTCGGAGCTTGAAAAAATCAAACCGGATAGCCCTGTTTATTATGAAGCATTAAGATTAAAAAGCTTTTTGGGCTTCTTTAAGGAAATTGAAAAGGAGCTTGTTCCTGACAACTCCATACTTAGAGAATTCATAGGAGGAAGCTGGTTTTATAAATATTAAAAATGAAAAACTTTCTCTAGGATTATTCACTAATTTAATATAAAATGTTTATAGGAAATTTGAAAACTACAGAATAAATACATTTTAACTATTATGGAAAGGGAGAATACCAATGAAAAAATATGGAGTATTTGAGGTGCTTGGTCCTATAATGATAGGTCCTTCAAGTTCTCATACTGCAGGAGCAGCACGGCTTGGAAAAATAGCAGGAACAATTGCCGGAGGTAAGATTACAAAGGTTGATTTTCTGCTGCATGGCTCCTTTGGTAAAACATATAAAGGTCATGGAACGGACAGAGCACTGGTTGCTGGAATACTTGGAATGGAACCCAGTGATGAAAGGCTTAGAGATGCTCTAACCATTGCCAAGGAAAAGGGTATAGAAGTAAATTTTATTGAAGAAGATTTAGGGGATGTTCATCCTAATACAGTAAAGTTTATAATTAAATGCCAAGGCGGTGGAGAGGTTACAGTAATGGGCTCTTCTATAGGAGGAGGAAATATTCAAATCACAGAAGTAGACGGAGATAAAGTTCAATTTACCGGAGCCTACCCTACACTGATTATCAGCCATAGAGATGTTCCAGGTCAGGTATCTAAAGTTACGACACTTCTTTATGAAGAGAATATTAATATAGCCTTTATGAAGGTGTTCAGAAATCATAGAGGGACAATTGCAACTATGGTTTTTGAAACAGACCATAGCATACCAGAGGAGGTATTAAGTAAAATCAATTCCATATCTGAAATAGCCAGAGTAACTTATATAAGCCCTGTAAAGGATGGTGAAGCTTAATGTTTGCATCTAATGGTGAAGAGTTAATTAAGATATGTGCTGAAAATAACATAACCCTGGCTGAGTATGCTCTTAAAGTAGAGATGGAAAGCTCAGGGGCCTCTAAAGAAGAAATTTATAATAAAATGAAAAATACTCTTGCAGTTATGAAATATTCAGCTGAAGAAGGGATGAGAAGAGAAGTTCACTCTGTAAGCGGACTTATCGGAGGAGATGCCTACAGGGTTAATAAATATTTGGAATCGGGAGTTAATTTAACAGGGGATGTTATGGTTAAGGCTATGGCAAGGGCTTTATCCAGCTCTGAAGTAAATGCTTCCATGGGGAAGATAGTGGCTGCTCCTACTGCCGGTTCCTGCGGTATACTGCCTGCAGTAATACTCACTGCTGCTGAAAAATTAAATAAAGATGAGGATGAAATGGTTAATGCTCTTTTAGCTTCTTCCGCAGTGGGAATGATTATTGCAAAGAATGCTACCCTTGCCGGTGCTGAGGGAGGATGTCAGGCAGAATGTGGATCTGCTGCAGCTATGGCCGCTGCTGCGGTAGTGGAAATGATGGGAGGAACCCCTGAAATGGCATTAAATGCCGGAGCCATAGTTATTAAAAATATATTAGGCTTAGTATGTGATCCTGTTGCGGGTCTGGTAGAAGTGCCCTGTGCTAAAAGGAATGTAGCAGGAGCAGTAAGTGCTTTGACCACAGCGGATTTAGTAATGGCAGGAGTTATGAGTAAAATTCCTTTTGATGATGTGGTTTCCGCTATGTATAAGATTGGAAAGGCTATGCCTGCTGAACTTAGAGAAACTGCATTGGGAGGATGTGCCGCTACTAACAGAGGAATAATATTAAGCAAAAAAATATTTGATAAGAACAAATAGAAGCATAAATTGGGTATAATGATATAATAAATTAAGCGATGCTGTATTTATTACTCATTGTATCCTTTTTATTTTAATATAGTGCAGGAGTCTTTAACTATGATGGAAAAAGCGTTTAAGGTATTGAAAAAATATTATGGTTACCAAACCTTCAAGGAAGGTCAATATAAAATAATTGAGAATATTTTAAGAAAAAAGGACACCTTCGTAATTATGCCTACCGGTGGAGGGAAATCTCTATGCTATCAAATTCCCGCCCAGTTATTTTACGGTATTACTCTGGTGATATCTCCTTTAATATCTTTGATGAAGGATCAGGTGGATTCACTGAAATCTATGGGGGTATCAGCAGTTTATATTAACAGTACTCAAAGCATTGAAGAGATTAGAGACATACTGGATGATGCGGATATAGGAATTTATAAGATGATATATATTGCTCCTGAAAGGCTGGAATCTGAAATTTTCTGCAGAGCCTTAAGAGGCATGAATATATCTCAGGTAGCTGTAGATGAAGCACACTGCGTTACACAATGGGGACACGATTTTAGACCCAGCTACAGAAACATAGCTCCTTTTATAAAAACCTTAAAGGAAAGGCCTGTGGTTACAGCCTTTACAGCTACAGCTACAGATCTTGTAAAACGGGACACCATAGACCTATTGGAGCTTAAGGATCCATATTTCTATCCGTTGAGCTTAACCAGGGAGAATCTCCTTTTAAATGTCGTTAAAACAGAAGATAAGGAACAGAAAATACGCTTTATTGTGGATTATTTAAATAAGAATACTGAGAGCTGTGGAATAATTTATGCAGCTACCAGAAAGGAAGTAGATGAGCTTTATAACTATCTTCGTGCTATGAATTACAGTGTGGGTAAATATCATGGAGGGATGGAGGATAGTGATAAAAACAGATTCCAGGAAGAATTTATTTATGATAATTTTAATGTGATGATAGCCACTAATGCATTTGGAATGGGAATAGACAAATCCAATATACGGTTTATAATCCATCACAGCCTTCCTAAAAATATTGAAAGCTATTATCAGGAGATAGGAAGGGGTGGAAGGGATGGTGACCCCTGCAGCTGCTACCTATTATATCATCCTAAGGATGCTTCTTTGCAGGAGTTTTTAATTAAAGGCAGCACCTCTTCAGAAAGGATGGAAATAGAGCTTTCAAAGCTTCATAACATGGAGGCCTATGCCCTTAATACAGGCTGCTATACTCAATATATATTAAATTACTTTGGGGAAAAAAGCATAAAGGATTACTGCAGTTCCTGCAGCAACTGTCTAAATAATAAGGAATTAAAGGATATAACCCTGGAGGCTCAGATGATTTTGTCCTGTATATACAGAACAGAGGAGAGGTATGGAATAAGCGTACTTGCGGATATATTAAAGGGATATAGAGGACCTAAAATAAAGGAATTTAAGCTTTATCATTTATCTACCTTTGGAATCATGAAGGAGTACAGCTCAAAATTTATAAAGGATTTAATACATACATTGATTAATAATGGTTACCTTGATAAAAAAGAAGGAACTTATTCTATGGTTAAGCTTAATTCTAAATCTTACAGCATACTTAAAGGAAAAGAAAAAATTCTTTCTAAGGTCATAGCTGAGGATATAGAAGAGGTAAGTGATCCTTTATTGTTCCAAATATTAAGAAGAGTTAGAAGGGATATTGCACATTCTGAAAATGTACCTCCGTATATAATTTTTTCAGACAGGGTACTTATGGATATTGCAAGATTTGTTCCTGAAACCAAAGAGGAATTCAGTAAAATAAAAGGTATAGGAGAGAAAAAAAGCACTAAATACAGCAGTATATTTGTAAATGCAATAAAGCTTTACAAGGCTTCCAATGAAAACAGAGGATAGGGCGGAAAATAATTATTAACTAAAACCCTTTTAATATTTTTATTTAATGTTAAAATGGATTATTATACGAGTATATGAATAAAAGTTAAAGGTGGTGAAAACCATGAAAGAAAAAGAAATGATACTCCTTGTAGATGAAAATGATAAAGAAATGGGATATGGGGAAAAGCATGAAGTTCATAAGAAAGGTCTCTTTCACAGAGCTTTTTCCATATTTATTTTTAATTCTAAAAATCAGCTGCTGCTTCAAAAAAGAGAAAAGAATAAATATCATTCACCAGGTCTTTGGACTAATACCTGCTGCTCCCATCAAAGACAAAATGAAGAGCTTTCAGATGCTATACACAGAAGACTTAAGGAAGAAATGGGCTTTGACACTGAATTAAAAGAAGCTTTTACCTTTAGTTATAATTTTAAATTTCATGAAGAGCTTAGTGAAAATGAATTTGACCACGTATATATAGGACATTACGAAGGAGATATAATCCCTAACCCTCAGGAAGTAGAAGATTACAAATGGGTGGATTTAGAGGAGCTGAAGCAGGATATAGAAAAGAATCCTGATAAATATACTTATTGGTTTAAGATATGTTTTCCAAAGGTAGCTTCAATTATGGAAAAATAAAGATTTTAGATTTTATCAGTAAAAAAACAGCCGGTAATATTTTATATTACCGGCTGTTTTTATACTATAGCTGAATATTGCTTATACTGAAGGAGCAGTTAATATTCATAAAGTTATAATTAACGGTGTAACAACCTATTTTACTTTGAATATTATAAAAAGAGATAATTATTTGGAGGATTTTAATGGACAAAAAGTCTTTAAAGGGAACTCAGACAGAAAAAAACTTATTTAAAACCTTTGCAGGAGAATCAAGAGCAAGAAATAGATACAACCTATATTCTGAAAAAGCTCGGATGGAAGGATATGAGTGGATAGGAGACATCTTTGATGAAACTGCAGGAAACGAATATGCTCATGCCAGAGAAGTTTACAGAAGATTTTTAGGACTCGTGGGAAATACCTCGGAAAATTTAAAGGATGCTATTAAAGGTGAAACAGAGGAATATTCGAAAATTTATAAAGAATTTGAGGAGGTTGCAAGAAGAGAAGGTTTTAAAGAAATAGCTGACTTTTATAAAGAAATTGCAGAAGTTGAAGAGTTCCATGAAAAAAGATTTAAAGCATTATATGATAAGGTAAACTGTAAAACTGTATTTACTTCCCCAGTACCTATTAAATGGCAGTGTTTAAACTGTGGTTATATTTATGAAGGAACAGAAGCACCAGCTGCTTGTCCTTTATGCAAATTCCCTAGAGCTTTTTTCAAACCTTTATGTGAAGAGTTTTAATTTGGGAGGGATTAATATGATTATTTCCCTGCCGGAGGAATATATAGTTCCTATAGTGTATAAAGACAGCTTTAAGTTTACTGAGGATTATTTTCTTCCCAGCAAAGAGGAAATATATGAATGCAAGGAGGATAAAAATTACTGGAAGGACATTGACAAGGAATATGTTAATGAAGCTTTAAAGGATAGACCTTTGAAAAAACATAAGAAAAACTGCTGCAGTAAAAGAAATGCAGTCTTTACTTCAGAGGATATATTTGAAGAGATAGATGAGGAATATTATAACCATAAAAGCAGCAAATAGGAGGACGATTTCTTTAGCATGAATTCTGGCTTGAGTTAATATAAATAGTATTATTAACTTATAGTTAGGTGATTGTATGGGTTATAGAAAAATTATTGAAAGGCATTCTTCAGATATAAACAATCTGGCTGAGCTGCTTTTTAAATTCACCAATTCCTACAGGCTTCTTATAGGAGGAGCCTCAGATTTAAATAGTATTGCCCTGGCAAAGAAGAAGGATGTTAGAGATGCCATAAGAAGAGCAGATGAACTGGGAGAAATCATAGATGAGCTTCTTGAGGTGATAGATTACTGCAACTGTGCTTATTTTAAATATTGCAAGATTAAATCAGACTATATAAATTGCAAAAATAACCTTAATATCATTAAAACAGAAGTTGATGAAGAACTGAGTTTTTTTAATGAAATAGAAAAGAAGCCTTGATTAAAAGGCTTCTTTTCTATTAAACCTATTTAAATTTAAAAGTGCTTATCATCAGATAAGACAATACTATCAAGAATATTACAGGAAGTGCTCTGGTAACTCCCCTATTTAAGGTAATAAGGGCAAATAGTGCCATAAAGCTGCCTGCTGCGGTTATAGGTATACCGGTAAAAACACCGTCAAAATCTGAGGAGTTATACCTTGCCAATCTGTAAGCACCGCAAATAGGAAATATCAGTAGTATTAAATACCCAGCATAACCTTTAGGGCCTAAAGTCTGAAACTCGTATAGACTGTATATTAGAAGAGAAGGTGCAACGCCGAAGGAAACCAAATCTGCTAAAGAATCCAATTCCTTACCTAAATCACTGGATACATTAAGAAATCTTGCAACCCTTCCATCGTATCTATCCACCAAAGCAGCTATAATTATGAAAATTGCAGCTAAATGATATTTATCGTTAAATATGCTTAATATTGATAAAATCCCGCATGATAAATTAGCAAAAGTAAACATATTTGGAATTGTACTTTTCCTCATGAAAATAATCACTCCCAAAAATTAATTATGAATAATTAATATAAAATATATTATGTCCACAATATTATACCTCAATTTGATAAAGTTTTAAACACATTATGCAAAATTTATTAAGAAATTGTTAAAAGTCATTGCATCCAATATGCATCAGCATAATAATATTATAGCTTTTAAAGTAGTTTTATGTCAGACCATTCTCATTGATAAAGATATTTATAAGTGATATAATCTTTTTAGCTATTAGGGTAGGAGGTTTAAAATGAAAAAGGTTAAATTTATATACAACCCTTTTTCTGGTGAAAATTTAATAATAAATGAAATAGATAAAGTTATAAAGATTCATCAGAAGGAAGGCTATACCATTATCCCTTTTAGAATAGATAGTGATAGTGATATTCATGATGCCTTTAATGACATAGATTCTTCGTTCAGCTACATACTCATAGCAGGTGGAGATGGTACTATCGATTCAGTAGTTAACATAATGATAGAAAAGAATATTGATCTGCCTATTGGAGTGATTCCTGTTGGTACTGCAAATGATTTTGCAAAGTTGATAGGAATGACGCAGGATATTAGCGATTCCTGTCAAAAAATAATAAAGTCGGTGCCATTACCCGTTGACATCGGAAAAATAAATAATAAATACTTTGTAAATGTAGCCAGTACAGGACTATTTACCGATGTTTCTCAAAAAACTGATGATAATCTTAAAAATACCATTGGTAAATTGGCTTATTATCTAAAAGGACTGGAACAGCTGCCTAACTTTAGAAAGTTAAAAGTTAATATTACATCTAAAGAAATGAATTATGATGGGTATATGTATTTGTTATTGATATTTAACGGGATGACAGCAGGAAACTTTAAGCTTGCTCCTAAATCTCATATTACAGATGGACTTTTAGATGTTATCATATTTAAAGCGGTTCCTATAAAAGAACTTCTTCCTCTTTTTATAAGGGTGATAAAAGGTGAGCATTTAGACGATCCGGGAGTAGTACATTTTAAGACAAATGAACTTTTAGTCCATAGTACTGAAAATATTGTGACGGATATTGACGGAGAAAAGGGTCCGGATTTTCCTCTATCAATTAAATGTATTCATAATGGAATTAAAGTGTTAGGAATAGCAGAAAAATAATAGAAATAATTTTTTATTATAGATATTCGGAAGTATTAATAAAATAGATAACCAGCTTTGTAATCTGGTTATCTATTTTATTATTTTGTATATTATTTAACTTTATCTTTAAAATTTTTCTTTTTACTTAGCTTATTCTTGTTTTTTGAAAATTTTTCTGGAATCCAATCTATTAAATATTTAGCTCCATGACCAATTAAATCCTCACGTCCCGCTTTTAATAATGCTTTTTTTACAATGCTGTGGTTTTCAGGTTTTTTAAACTGCAGCAATGCTCTCTGCATTTGCTTTTCCTCAGGGTCTTTAGGTACATATACCTTTTCCTCCGTTAAAGGGTTAAAGCCAGTGTAGTACATAGTTGTAGAAATGCTTCCCGGAGTAGGATAGAAATCCTGAACCTGTTCAGGAGTATAATTCATTTCTTTTATATATAGTGCAAGCTCAATAGCTGCATTTAAATCACTCCCCGGATGGGAGGACATTAAATAAGGTACTAAAAACTGATTTTTCCCTAGGGATTTATTAATTTCATAATATTTAGCAGTAAATTTATCGTAGACCTTTCTGCTGGGTTTACCCATTTGAGAAAGTACCTTATCAGATATGTGCTCAGGTGCTACCTTGAGCTGACCGCTTATATGATCTTTAACCATTTCCTTGAAAAATTCGGTATTACTATCATGTATCAGGTAGTCATATCTGATTCCAGAACGAATAAATACCTTTTTCACCTTAGGAAGGTTTTTTATCCTCCTTAAAATTGCTAAGTAATCCTTATGATTTATTTTTAAATTTTTACAAGGGTGAGGGAACATGCACTGCTTATCTCTGCATGCACCATTCTCCGCCTGAAAGCTGCAGGATTTATTTCTAAAATTAGCTGTAGGTCCGCCTACATCGTGAATATAACCTTTAAAGTCCGGTAAATTGGTTAATAGCTCAGCTTCTTCAAGGATTGATTCTTCGCTTCTATTTTGTATTATCCTTCCTTGATGGTAGGTTAAGGCACAAAAGGAACAGGAGCCAAAGCAGCCCCTATGACTTGTTATGGAAAATTTAACTTCACTTATAGCAGGGATGCCTCCCATTTTTTCATACATAGGATGATAGGCTCTTTTAAAAGGTAGGTTATAGGTATAGTTCATTTCCTCCTGAGTTAGTGGATTCTGAGGAGGATTTTGAACTACATATCTGTTGCCATGTTTCTGTATAAGAGTTCTTCCTCTTATAGGATCTTGTTCTAAATATTGATGCTTGTAAGCTGTACCATAAGCCTTTTTGTTTTCTGTTACCTCTTCACAGGATGGAAGAAGAATTTCTGAGGAGCTCAAATTGAAATTGTTAGAGGAATAAGCTGTTCCTCTAACCCCGGTTGTATTTTCGATTTTTTTTCCATATCTAAGAAGTTCAGCAATTTGGATTATAGTTTTTTCACCCATACCGTAGACTAATAAATCAGCTCTGGTATCTAAAAGTATGCTTCTTCTTACCTTGTTATCCCAGTAGTCATAATGAGCAAATCGACGGAGGCTGGCTTCAATACCTCCGATTATTATAGGAGTATCCCTATAAGCTTCTTTAATCCTGTTGCAGTAAACTATAAGAGCTCTATCCGGCCTGAAGCCACCTTTTCCTCCGGGAGAATAAAGATCGTCTCTCCTCTTTTTTTTGGAGACAGTATAGTGATTAACCATAGAATCGATATTTCCTGAGTTGACTAAAAAACCATACCTGGGTTGTCCGAGTTTTTTAAAATCTATGGTATCTTTCCAGGAGGGCTGAGATATTATGCCTACAGTGAAACCTTGAGATTCCAGTATACGGCCAATAATGGCAGCTCCAAAAGAAGGATGATCTACATAAGCATCTCCTGTCACTATAATAAAATCCAGAATTTTAATATTCCTAATCTTTAAATCTTCTTTACTTACAGGCAGAAATTCCTTGGCAAGCTGCATAGCATATCTCCTTAATTATTATTTAACGATAATATATTAACACAATATCTAGATGTTTCATAATAAATATTGCAATTTTGAAAGCTCATGCATATAATGTAAGTATAAAAAATTATAATTTGTTAGGTGAGGCTCCTACACGGATACACGCTGCTGCCCGGAAACATCGAGAGATGCCAATGGGTCAACAGGTTTTATCGAAGTAAGGTATAACTTAATGCAGCTGAATTTAATATTCAAAGCTGTGTAGTGCTAAAACTCAACGAAGTAATCACGGTTGAATTTTAGAGCCTCGAGCTCTTTTTTTAATTTAAATTAAGAATTAGGTTTTTATTTGAGAATAGTATATTTAACTTCTCAAGGATATAAGGTGGTGGAGTTTAAATGGAGGCTGGCCCTCATAGTACCAAGTTAAAATTGAATATTAGACATAGTAAAGAGGTTAATGTACAGGCTTCCATATAGAAAATATTTTCATTTGTTTTTAAATGCCGCTGTATGTTTCTTCTTTTCTATGCTGTAAAAGGAGGAAGAATCATGAAAAAGCTCACAGTGTTTTTGTACAGCGGAATTTTAGGAAGAAAGGTATACGATGAGTTTGGTGACAGTATAGGGATTATAAGAGATATATTCGTCACTACGGAGGAAGGCTATCCAAGAATAATTGGATATAAGTTGAAAAAGGATGGAATATTTATAGATTATGAATTTAAAAATATAGAATTTCTCCTTCAGGACAATAATCTAGTAAGAATTAATGTTAAAGGAGCAAGAGAAATTATAGCTCAAAAATACTCTTACTTATTATCAAGACATCTGCTGGACAGAAAGATAGTAGATGTAAACGGCAAGAAGGTTGTAAGGGTTAATGATTTAAGAATTGCAGAAATTGCAGGAGAATATAAAGTTATAGCAGTAGAGTCCGGTATACTTTCAAAGTTTAGAAAGTTAGGAATTGAGAAACCTGTTAAGGGACTTTTAAAGCTTATGCATAAAGAATATAAAGACAGCGTTATTATGTGGGATGATGTTGAGTCTTTGGAAATGGTTAATGATAATTTAAAGCTGGCTATACCTTATCAAAAGCTTTCCAAGATGCATCCTGCTGACTTGGCAGATATATTAGAAGACCTGGATTCCCAGCATAGGAATAAAGTTTTTGAAAGCCTGGATGAGAATCTTGCTGCTGAAACCCTGGAGGAAATAGAACCAAAGTATCAGGAAAGCATAATTAAAGAATTAAGTGAATTAAAAACAGTAGAAGTTTTTGATAATATGCCAAATGATGAAATAGCTGATATTTTAGAAGATCTGGATGAAGAAACGGTGGAAAAGATTTTAATGAGTCTTGAAAATGAAGATGCCGATGAGATTAGAGAGCTTATGTCCTATCAGGAAGAAACTGTAGGAAGCATTATGAACAAGGACTTTATATCCGTTAATATAGACATATCAGTTAGCGAGGTTTTAGAACTTCTTAGGGAGCTGGATCCTGATGATGAAGTAATTAATTATATATATATCACCGACGAAGAGGAAAGGCTTAAGGGAGCGGTATCTTTAAAAAGCATATTAATGCATAGCGGCAGTGATAAGCTTAAAGATATAATGGAAAGCATAATAAAAAATAAATGCAGAGGATAAGCTGGAGGAAATAGTGGAGATGTTTATAAAGTACGATTTGGTATCAATTCCAGTGGTAGATTCCTCAGATAAGCTGGTTGGAATTGCAATTATTCATGACGTTGTTGATGAAATTGTACTTCCTATATGGAAAAGAAGATTTAAATAAAGAAATTTTCAATACTAATTCAGAGTTTTTTTAATAAAACTTCTTTTTAAGGTTGACATTTTTTAAACTTTGAATATAATAATATTAATAAATCATATTATTTTACTCGGATTTAAATACAGTGAAAAAGTAAAGTAGCTTAATGGAAAGCCACAGAGAGGAAACGGTGCTGAGAAGTTTCTGCTTAAAGTTAAAGTGAAGTGCACTTTGGAGTAGGAGCCTGAAATTAAGTAAGGTTTCCCGGGATCGCCCGTTACAGTGATAGAGCATATATGTGCTTAAATGAGTGAGATACGCTGTATCTAATTAGAGTGGAAACGCGGAGGTTAAACTTCGTCTCTTATATTTATATAGAGACGGAGTTTTTATTTTATTAAAGAGATAATTAAAGGAGGTTTGAACATGATTTTTAATGATGTAATTCATATGATAGGTAACACGCCAATTTTAAAATTAAACAATCTTACAGAGGAGAACAGTGCTGAGGTATATGTGAAGCTTGAAAAATACAACCCTGCAGGAAGCGTAAAAGATAGAGCTGTTCTTGGAATGGTAGAAAAAGCTGAGAAGCTTGGTATATTAGTAAAAGGCTCCGTTATAGTAGAGCCTACCAGCGGAAATACAGGGATTGCTCTTGCTATGATAGGAAGCATTAAGGGATACAAGGTCATTATAATAATGCCTGAAACCATGAGTAAGGAAAGAAGAGATTTGATTAAGGCTTATGGTGCTGAGCTCATATTAACTGATGGTACAAAAGGAATGAAGGGGGCTATAAGCAAGGCACAGGAGCTTGTAGATCAATATGGTTATTTTATGCCTCAGCAGTTTGTAAATGAAGCTAATCCTGAAAAACACTACTCAACTACTGCAAAGGAGATACTTAAGGATTTACCTGACTTAGATGCTTTTGTTGCAGGGGTAGGTACCGGAGGAACAATAACCGGTATAGGAAAAAACATTAAAGAAAGCAATAAAGAGGTTAAAATCATAGCCGTTGAGCCTGAAAGATCGCCGGTGCTTTCAGGAGGAGCAGCAGGACCTCATAAAATCCAGGGAATAGGGGCAGGATTTATACCTGAAAATTATAAAAAAGAAGTAGTAGACGAAATAATTCAGGTAAGTGATGAAAATGCAGTAGATACCGCCAGAAAGCTTGCTTCCAAGGAAGGAATACTCCTGGGAATATCCTCCGGAGCCGCTGTGTTTGCTGCACTTCAAAGGGCTCGCAGCCTTGGAAAAGGTAAAAAGGTATTAGTTATAGCTCCCGACGGTGGAGAAAAATATATGTCTATGGATATTTTTCAGTAAAGGTGATAAAAATGTTTAAGAATTTAAGATATGATATAAAAAATGTATTAAAAAAGGATCCTGCGGCAAAAAGTGCACTTGAGGTATTTCTGCTGTATCCTACCATACATGTGATGATAGCTTATAGGCTGGCTCACAAATTGTATAAACGTAAATTGTTTTTTGCAGCAAGGCTCATAAGTCAGACTGCAAGATTTTTTACGGGGATTGAAATACATCCCGGGGCTAAACTAGGAAAAGGATTGTTTATAGATCATGGTATGGGAGTAGTAATTGGTGAAACTGCGGAGGTTGGAGATAATGTATCCCTGCATCATGGTGTCACTTTAGGAGCATCGGGAAAACAGCTTGAAGGAAAAAGACACCCATCTGTGGGAGATAATGTTATAATTGGAGCGGGTGCTATGATATTAGGACCAATAACCATTGGAAATAATGCAAAGGTAGGAGCTAATGCAGTGGTGCTTAATGATGTTCCTCAGAATGCAACTGCCGTAGGTGCTCCGGCAAGAAATATAGTTAAGCCCCCTTGTACAATAATAAATATACAGAATTATAAGGGAATAACAAAAACTATTTATAACGAGATGGTAATTTAATACGCTTTTATAAAGGAGCGGTAATATGGATAAAAAACAAGAGATACTTAATTTCTGCAGCGAACTGAAACTTGATAAAGTAGGATTTGTAAAATGCAGAAAATTTGAAGAGCTTAGAGATTTTTTTCAAGAAAGAAAAGCTCAGGGTACTGAAAATGAATTTGAAGAAAAAGATATTGAAAAAAGAATAAACCCTAATATATATCTTGAAGAGGGGAAGACTATAATTTCTATAGCTTTCCCCTATCTTCATAAGATAGAAAATAGGGAAAATTACGCTTTTTCTGTATATACCAGAGGAAATGACTATCACAGAGTGGTAAAATCCTATTTAGATAAAATATGCGGATTTATAGAATCCTTGGGAGGAAAATCTGTAGCACTTACAGACAGCAATGCCTTCCTGAAAGATATATAGCATATTTAAGCGGAATAGGCTTTATAGGAAAAAACAATATGCTTATTACAAAGAAATATGGTTCTTATGTATTCTTAGGAGAAATTATAACAGATATTGAACTGGAGCCTGACTTTCCTGAGAGAAATCCAGAAATGCTTCTTAAATATGAGGAATGTGGGGAAGAATGCACTTTATGTTTTGATGAATGCCCTACGAAATCTAAAAATGCAGTTAAGAAAAATGCTAACATCTGCATGTCTTATATTACTCAAAAGAAGAAGCTAGAGGATAAATGGCTTCCTCAGATGAAGGGAAGGCTCTTTGGCTGTGATTCCTGCCAGAAAAAATGCAGGTATAACCAGCTGGTAAGACTCTCTCCCTTAGAAGAATTTAAGCCCTACGAACATATGGAAAAACAGAATACTGAAGAAGTATTAAATCTTGATAAAAAGACCTTTAAAGAAAAATATTTAATCACCTCCTGCGGATGGAGAGGAAAAGCAGTTCTTCAGAGAAATGCTTTGATTAGAAGGGCCTTTTTTGAAAAGGAATCTATTGAAGACTTTAAGTCAAATTCAGAGTATTTAATGGAATATAAAAAGAGAATAATAGCTTTAAACAGCAATAAAGAATAATTGTAAAATATGAATATAAAGGGTAGAATTAAGGTGTAAGCGGATAATTATTAAAGCTTTTATCAATTAAATCGAAAAAATATAAATATATTATCCGTAATTTTTAATTATTTTCTTATATTAAATGAAAGGAAAGTATTATGAAAAAGAAGACTAAAATAGTATTAGAGCTTTTAAAAGGAAGAGTATCCAGATGCTAAATGCGAGCTCAACCATGAGACTCCCTTTCAGCTTCTTGTATCCACCATACTTTCAGCTCAGACTACCGATAAAAAGGTTAATGAAGTTACAGAAAGCCTTTATAAAGATTATCCAACCCTAGATCATTTTTTAAACCTTACTCAGGAGGAGCTTGAGGAAAGAATTAAAAAAATTGGTCTATATAAAAGCAAGGCTAAAAATATACTGACAATGTGCAGGCAGCTTAAGGAAAACTTTAACGGAGAAGTGCCCGGTACTATGGAAGAGCTGACTTCACTGGCAGGTGCAGGAAGAAAAACAGCCAATGTTGTATTGTCCAATGCCTTTGGAGTACCTGCTATTGCAGTTGACACTCATGTGTTTAGGGTATCCAACAGGATAGGTCTTGCCAAGGCTGATAATGTTAAAGATACAGAAATCCAGCTTATGAAAGAGCTCCCTAAAAAGGAATGGTCTTTGACTCATCATCTTATAATATTTCACGGCAGGAGATGCTGTTATGCACGTAAGCCTGACTGCGGAAGATGTGTCATTAGAGAATACTGCGATTATTATAAAGAGCTAATAAAGTAAAAAAGGTCAGATGCCATGCATCTGACCTTTTATTTCTAAAATTTATCCTTAAGTTTTTTTGCTTTATGGGAGTTATATAAAAATATTCCTATGGAAGCGCTTATTATGAGTATATATCCTACTATGCTTAAGCTGTCAGGAACCTCTTTAAGGAATAGGAATCCCAAAATAGCTGCAAATAATATTTGAGTATAATCGTAGATTGAAATCTCACTGGCTGGAGAGTACTTATAAGCAGCAGTGAGGGAAAATTGTGATATAGAAGCAAATATACCTGCTCCCATTAAATATAGAAATTGGGATAGGGTTAAGGGCTCATACACAAATATCAAAAATGGAAGCACTGATAAAATTGATATAAAAGAAAAATAGAAAACAATGGTATAAAATTTTTCTCTTCCTCCTAAAAATCTAACAAAGGTGTAGGCCGCACCTGCGAAGACAGCAGAGGCCAACCCTATCAGGGAAGGAAATATATCTGAAGAAAATCCTGGCTTTATTATAAATAAGCTCCCGGAAAATGCTACAATAAGAGCTACAGCCTGAGAGGGTTTGATTTTTTCCTTTAAGAAAAGGAAAGAAAAAATTATAACAAAAAATGGACTAAGCTTGTTCAGCATAGTGGCATCGGAAAGCACTAAATTATCTATGGCATAAAAGCTTGCAATAGTTCCTATAGCTCCAAGAATGGAACGAGCAAGGAGATACTTTTGATTTTCTCTTTTTCCGAAAAAGCTTTCCTTATGTATTACAGTTAAAATGAAAGCTAAAACAAGAGAAACTAAATTCCTGTAGAAGGTTTTTTCTATGGAGGGAACATCCCCTGCAAGTTTAACAAAAATACCCATAGCAGCAAAGCCAAATGCTGAAATTATTATATACAGTATACCCTTTGACTTATTATTCATCACTTCACGTCCTTTATTAAAACTTTTAAAATACTAGGTATTTTTACTCCATATACTATTCTATGTAATCCCAGTTAAAAGGTCAACTTTAACAAATTTAATGAAAAGGAATCATTTTCTAAAGGCGAAAGATATCTTTAAATGCTTTTTGTTTTTATTATATGGTGGTATAATAAACAAAGATTAAAACTAGCGAATATAATGAATGTGAAATAACTTATGGAGGTCTTTAGATGAAAATAGGTGTGATAATGGGCGGAATATCTTCTGAGAGAGATATATCCCTTAAGAGTGGAGAATCTATGGTTAAATACCTTAAGGACGGCAAATATGAGGCGGTACCCATAGTAATCGATAAAAAAGAAGATATATTAAATAAAATTAATGGAATAGACTTCGCATTGTTAGCCCTTCATGGACAATTTGGAGAAGATGGAACAGTACAGGCAGTACTCCAAACTTTAGGTGTGCCATATTCCGGATGCGATCCTTTAAGCAGTGCTTTGTGTATGGATAAGGATCTTACAAAGAAGATATTAAAGGCCAGTGGTATAAGAACTGCTGATTGGTACAACGTAAAATCCGCAGAGGAAATTGATTACGAAAAAATAAATAAAATGGGATATCCTATAGTTATAAAGCCAAACAGCGGTGGATCAAGCGTAGCTACTTTTATAGTACAAAAGAAGGAAGAGGTTCTAAGAGCAGTAGAGGAAGGCCTTAAATGGGATAAAGAGGTTATGATTGAAGAATATATAAAAGGTGATGAAATTACCTGCCCTGTTGTAGATGGCGAGCTTTATCCTACTTTAGCAATAAAGCCCAATGCAGAGTTTTTTGATTATACTGCTAAATATGCAGACGGCGGAGCAGATGAATTTATAGTAGAGCTGGAAGAAAAATTAAAAATTGAAGTGGAGAAGATGGCTTTAGATTGCTGGAAAGCACTAAAATGCAGTGTTTATGCCAGAGTAGATATTATAATAAGAAATGGCATACCTTATGTATTAGAAATCAATACCCTGCCAGGAATGACAAAAAACAGTCTTTTCCCTAAAAGTGCAGCTGGAATAGGAATAAGTTTTACCAGACTGCTGGAAATTATAGTAGAAAAGTCTTTAAAGGTAAGAGCATAAAATATACTGAAAAATTCCCTCTCCAATTTTAGAGGGAATTTTTATTATAAATAGAATTTATAAAAAATTAAGGGGTTTATTAAGAAAAATTTAAGCTTTATAAAATAAACTATTAAAGAGGTGATTTATATGGAGATAACGAGAGTTATAAACGAAGTAAAAAATCAAAAAAAAGAAATAATACTTCTTATGGTATATTTAATAACAGCTTCAATGTATATCTTTTTTAATAAACCTGATTCCATAGTTTATAATCTGGAAATATATATAGATAAAATCATTCCTTTTACCAAGGAATTTATCATATTTTATTATTCCTGGTATGTATTTTTACCTATGGTAATAATAAGCTTATATCTAAAATCCAGAGAGGATTATTTTAAGCTGCTTATAGGCTTTTCGCTGGGCATGCTTATGTGCTATTTGATTTATTCTATATTTCAAACTACCGTTCCAAGGCCATTGATAGAAGAAAATGATTTTTTTTCAATATTAACAAAAAAAATATATGAAAATGATAATCCCTATAACTGTTTTCCAAGCATTCATGTGTTTACTACAGCCTACGGATGCTTTGTAATGAGAAAAAGCAATTTTAAAGATAGCTTTTTGTTTAGAAATTCACTTAATGTTCTTGGAATATTGATTATATTATCTACGCTATTTGTAAAGCAGCATGTATTTATGGATGCCATAGGGGGTATTACTGCTGCATATTTAGTATATAGGCTCATGTACAAGCCGGAAGGAGAGAAAATACTTAAATGGATAAGGAAACAATACTCATTGTGGATGATGAAAAGGAAATTAGGGACTTAATAGAGATTTACTTGAAAAATGAAGGGTATAATACTGTGAAAGCTTCTGATGGAATGGAGGCTTTGAATATATTAAACAGCACTGATATTCAGCTTATAATATTGGATATTATGATGCCTAAATTAGATGGAATCCATGCATGTATGAAGATAAGAGAAGAAAAAAACACACCTATTATCATGCTTTCAGCAAAATCTGAGGATATGGATAAGATAATGGGGCTTACTACCGGTGCTGATGATTACATTACAAAACCTTTTAATCCCCTTGAATTAATTGCCAGAGTAAAGTCACAGCTTAGAAGGTATATTAAATTAAATAATAATGGCCAAAGCAATAAAACCAACACCATTGAAATTGATGATTTGATGATAGATACTGAAACCCATGAGATTAAGGTAGAGGGAAAGCTTATAAGGCTTACCCCAAGAGAATTTGAAATATTGGAACTTTTAGCGAGGAATAGAGGAAAGGTATTCAGCATTGAAAATATATATGAAAGCGTGTGGGGAGAAAGCTTTATACAATCAGACAATACCGTCATGGTGCATATAAGGAAAATCAGAGAAAAGATAGAACAAAATCCAAGAAAGCCTAAATATATCAAAACCGTATGGGGAGTTGGATACAAAATTGAAAAATAGCAGAAAACCAAAGCTTAAAAATTTGTATTACAAACTTATAAACAGCAGAATATTTTCTCCAATAAGAAAGCTGTGGGAGCTCTTTTTAAGCAGAATGAAAAAAAGCATAAGGTTTGAGCTTGTAGTGGTATTTGGAGTATGCTTTATGATTGCCTTTATAACCTTTGGATTTAGCAACAGTATGTTCTCGGATATAGTAAGGGAAACATATATGGATTATGAAGAATCCGTAAGCAATATTTATTATAGAGCGGATGATTTGGTTAGGAACATAAACTTATCTAAAGTAAGTTCAAAGGATACAGATAAAATAAAATCAATGATAAAGAACAGCTTTGTAAGACGCAGCGATGACAAGGTACTTATCACCGACTTGGATGGAAATATTATAGTTAAAACCGATAATGCATCAGAAACGAGAATTGATATCTATACTATGGTTAAAAATTCTATGGATAGTAAGAATTCCTTAAGCTCAGGAAATGCAGGTAAAAAGGTAGACGGGATTTACCCTGTAAGCTTTACCGATACAAAAGCCTATATGATAATCAGTTCCATTCCCACGGCGCAGATAATGGAGAGAACTTATGTAGGGAAAAAATCCTTTTTATCCATTTTAGTTGCTTTAATAAGCTTTGTTTTATCCTTTATAATAATAACAAATAATAAGATGAAATATATACAGGAAATCTCCCGGGGCCTTAAGGAAATCTCCAGAGGTAATTTAAGCTACAGAATTGATAAAAAGGGAGAGGATGAGCTTGGAATACTTTCCGGGAATATAAATTTTATGGCTCAGGAAATCCAGACTAAAATAGAAAATGAAAGAAAAGCTGAAAAAACCAAGAATGAGCTTATAACCAATGTATCCCATGATTTAAGAACTCCGCTAACTTCAATAATGGGATATATCGGACTGGTTAAGGATGGAAAGTACAAAGATGAAAAAGAGCTTAAGGAATATTTGGAAATTGCTTTCAGCAAGTCTGAAAGGTTAAAGATTCTTATAGATGATCTTTTTGAATATACCAAGCTTACCAATGCCGAGGCGCAGCTCCAGCTTCAAAGGGTAAACCTAAATGAATTTTTAGAGCAGTTAATTGAAGAATTAAGGGCTGATTATGAAGATAATCAGCTCACCTTAAAAAAGAATTTTCTTCAAGAGAAGATAATGGTAAAAGTAGATACCAACAAGATGCTTAGGGTCTTTGAAAATTTATTTACAAATGCTATAAAATACAGCCATAAACCAGGAACAGTAGAGGTTTATTTAGAAAAATTCTCTGAAACTGTGGTTTTCAGCATAAATAATCGAGGGGACAATTTATCTAAAGAAGAGCTTACAAAGATTTTTGAAAGATTTTACAGAGCGGATGAAGCAAGAAACAGCACTATATCAGGAAGCGGTCTGGGGCTTGCTATTACTAAAAACATCGTTGAACTTCATGGAGGAAAGGTATGGGCTAACTGCGAGGATAATCTAATTACTTTCTATGTTCAGCTGCCTCTTCTAAAAGAAAAGTTAGAGGATGAAGCAAATTTTTGGAACTAAAATTATTTTAAATAATATCCTAATAGTGTAAGCACATATTTTTGGAGGGAAAATGCAGAATAGAAACCCAGGCAGTTTATTTGGTATAGACATAAATGAGTATAGCCAGAATGCCAACTTTCAGGAATTAGCCAGAACTGTTGATTTCTTATATTTAAGATCTTCCGGTTCTGGAAGCGGAAGATTCAGGGTAGATAGAAAGTTCTTGGAATTTGCAAAGGCCAGCAGAGATTTTGGAATTCCCGTAGGAGCATATCATTTTGCTCTTCCAACTACTAGTTTACCTGCAGCGGATGCTCAGGCAGACGACTTTGCAGATGTACTTCAGCAGGGATTTGGGCAGGGGGATTATGGAGACCTTTTTCCTGTTCTTGATGTAGAAACACCTGTAGATAAATCGTTAACCACAGAGCAGCTCGTGAATTGGATTGATAGATTTAGGAGGAGATTTGAAAACCGTACAAGAAGAAGATTAATGCTTTATACCGGAGCCTTTTTTATCGATATTTATGATAACTTCTTTATACCTGGAAGAGGCTATCCTTTAAGCAACATGCCCCTATGGATTGCTATGTATACTTCTATACCCGGCAATCCTCCTTATCCAGTTGATCAAGGTGGATGGACAAGATGGAGGATATGGCAGTTCAGTGAGGATGGAAAAGTTAATGGAGTAGACCCTCCTACAGATTTAAACTGGGGACCAAACAGTATAGACCTGCTAAGGGCACCCAGAGATGTAAGCGGCTTAAGGGTTTATGAAGATGCAAATAATGTTTATGCTAACTGGAATCCTAACCCGGATTTAGACTTAGCAGGGTATAACATCTTTTTAAATGGAAATTATGTAACTACTTTAAACAAAGGGAGAAATTCTTACGTTATATCTAAAAGACGTTATGGAATAACTCCAACTTCTCCGGTAACCGTTGGAGTTGAAGCCTTCGATATAGATGGAGAATTTTCTAAAACAGGACTTTAGCTAATTTGCCTAGAGGTCAAAGGGGTAATGATCTCCTTAATAGTGAGGTTTTTATAAACGGAGAAGGAAATATAGAATTTATTTAACGAAAACAAGAATAAATTAAAGAAGGATTTCTGGATATACACAGAAATCCTTCTTTTTTGACTTATAATATGTGTAGTTAATTAATATTGTACTACTCAGTGAGAGAATACTCCAAAACCAACTGAGCTGTTGCCATAAGTGCATCTGAGTGGGTCCTTTCATATGCATGAGAAGCAAATACTCCTGGCCCTATTAGTGCTGTTTTAAAATCCCAGCCTGCAGAAAGAGCAGCGGAGGCATCTGAGCCATAATAAGGGTAAATATCAATTTTGTATGAAATAGAGTTATCTCTGCATACCTGAACCAGCTTCTTTTTAAGCTCTAAGTCATAAGGACCTGAGGAATCTTTAGCACATATGCACACTGAATATTCAGAGGAGTTTTGACCAGGACCGGGAGCCCCCATATCCACTGCAATGAATTCTTTGGTGTTTACAGGGTGTGAAGCTTTAGCTCCATGACCGACCTCTTCATAATTGCTTATAAAGAAGTTTGTTGTATATGGAAGCTCTATTTTGCTGCTGATTATATATTCAATTATATATAATAAAACTGCTGCGCTTGCTTTGTCATCTAAATGTCTGCTTTTAACAAAGCCTTTTTCAGTAAACACCGTTCTGGTATCAAAGCTTACAAAGTCTCCTATATTAATTCCTAAACCTTCAACATCTACTTTGTTAAACACCTTTTCATCCAGTATGATTTCCATATTTTTTGCTGTTTTTTTTAGTTCTCTTGCCTCATCTCCACTTATATGAACGGAAGGCATTATATTTTGTATAGTTCCTGTATAAACTCTGTTATCAATAGTTTCTATGAGGCAGTTTTCTCCATCTATAGAAGACATCATAAAGCCTCCTACAGGAGTTATCCCTAAAGATCCATTTGATTTTATTTCCTTTACCATAGCACCTAAGGTATCTAAATGGGCTGAGAAAGTTCTCTGGTAATTGTCATTTTTTCCTTTTATGGAGGCTATAACAGCACCTTTGTTGGTAATGGTGTAATCTGCACCAATTTCTTTCAAGGTCTTTACTATATAGTCCATAGCATTGTAGGTATTGCCTGTTGGGCTTGGAATTGCCAGTATATCCTTTAGATATTTCAAAATGCTCTTATTTTTTAGATTGTGTTTCATAAAAATCACCTCAATATAAATTATACATGTTATTTTAAGAAATTAACATATTCAATAAATCACATAAAAACAGTTTGATTGTAACTATTATATTAACTACGCGTATTAGTAAATGAGGAAACTTTAACTTTAAGACATAATATGTTAATTTTTTTTAAATTATTATTTCATATTCTTAAGGGGATATAGTATAATAATTAAAGGGAGAAGGAGGATACCATGAGTGAAAATAAAAAAGTAAAAAGGAGCAAGACTCCATTTATTATAGCTGGTATTGCTGCAGCAGCAATAATCGGCGGTGCCTCGGCATATACCGCTTATACCTATTCAAAGGTTAATCAATGGACTAATATTATTTATCCGGGTATAAAGATTGGAAGTACAGAGGTATCAGGAAAGACCAAGGAAGAAGCGCTTAAGATATTAAATGACAGATATAACAGCAAAATTAACAGCAGCAGTATAACTGCTAAAGTAGGAGATAAAGAATACAATCTGAGCCTGGATAAACTGGGAATAAAATATAATCTTGAAGAGGCTGTTAATGAAGCCTATGGTTATGGTAAAGAGCTTAACATGTTTAAAAAATATTCTTTAATAAAAAACCCAATTGAAAAGAATATTCCTACAGCCTTTACCTATAATAAAGAGGTTATATCAAACTTCTCCAAGGATATTGCCAATGAATTAGATAAGGAGCCGGTAAATGCAAAAATAAAAATAAATGAAGGCAATATTAAAATCACCCAGGATGTTAAAGGCTATAAGGTTGATACAGAAGATCTTGAAAACCAGATTAACAGCAGGATAACCGAAGGTATAAAAGAGAATATAATTGTACAAGCTAAAGCTGAAGCGGTGGAACCAAAGATAACCGCTGAAACCTTAGGTAAGATAAATAGTAAAATATCCTCCTATACTACAAACTATACTTCTTCTACTGCAGCTAGAGCACATAATGTTGATTTATCTGCAAGTTCAATAAATGGAACCCTGCTCATGCCGGGAGAGGTTTTTAGCTATAACAAAACCGTAGGAGAAAGATCTAAGGCAAGAGGATATCAGGATGCGGCAGTATATGTAGGAGATAAGGTTGAACAGGGAATAGGAGGAGGAATATGTCAAACCTCCAGTACACTTTATGTAGCAGCTATGATGGCAAACCTGAGGTCCGTAGACAGAACTAACCACTCCATGCCTGTGAGTTATTTAAAGGTGGGAATGGATGCGACTGTAGTTTGGGGAGCTATTGATTATAAATTTAAAAATAATTATGATTTCCCTGTTTACATTGAAGCCGTAACAAAAAACAGAAATCTTACATTTAATATATATGGAAATAAAGAAGGAATGGGTGGAAAAAGCTATCAGCTAATTTCAGATATAGTTAAGGTTAATCAACCTAAGATAAGAACAATAGAAGATCCAAACCTTGAAGATGGTAAGACGGAAATTGAAAAGAAACCGGTAACGGGATATGTAGCTAAATCTTATTTAGTAACATATCAAAATGGAAAAGAGATAAAGAGGGAAGCTGTTTCCACAGATACTTATAAAACCGTTGATGGTGTGATAAGAAAGGGAACTAAAAAAGCTCCTGCTGCTCCTCAAAATAATGAAGCTGCAAAAACACAATAATTAATAAATTAAGGCTTCTGCTTAATATAGCAGAAGCCTTAGCTTTTGATAAAATAATTGCTTTTCAATAGTTATCTATTAATAATTACCATTATTATAGTATTGAAATACAGCTATGTGGTAGAATTATAATTAGCAATATTTATGAGGTGAAAATATGGATAAAGAAAAGCAAATATTAAAAAATATTATAAATAACATAAGTAAAGTTATAATAGGAAAAGAAGATGTTATTACTGATATAATGAAGGGAATTATTGCAGGAGGACATATTCTCCTTGAAGATGTACCGGGAGTAGGAAAAACAACTCTTGTAAAAGCACTTGCAAAATCCCTAAGCCTATCTTACAGCAGAATTCAATTCACACCGGATTTGCTGCCTTCTGACATCACCGGAATATCTATTTACAATCAAAAAGAGATGGAATTTCAATTTAAAAAAGGTCCTATTTTTTCTAATATAGTATTAGCGGATGAAATAAACAGGACATCTCCTAAAACTCAATCAGCACTGCTTGAAGTAATGGAAGAGAAGCAGGTATCTGAAGGAAACTATACATACACCCTGGAGAAACCCTTTGTTGTACTGGCTACTCAAAATCCTATAGATTACGAAGGTACATTCATTCTGCCGGAAGCTCAGCTTGACAGGTTCATTATGAAGGTTAAAATAGGTTATCCTCAAAGAGAAGAAGAAATAAATATTTTAGATGTTTATAGAGAAATGGAGCCGCTGCAGAATATTGATTCTGTAGCTTCAGGAGATGATATTATTAACCTCCAAAAAAAGGTTAAAGAGGTAAAGGCAAATTCCGCTGTAAATGAGTATATTGTAGATATTGCCAACATGACAAGGAACAGCAGCTATATAAGCTTAGGGGTAAGTCCCAGAGCGGCACTTACTTTACTTAGAATTTCGCAAGCAAACGCTTTGATTAAAGGAAGGAATTATGTTATACCTGAGGATGTAAAAGAAAATATCTCTTTGGTGCTAAGTCATAGGATTATTTTATCTTCACTAGGTAAGGCTAACGGATATACGGAAGAAGGAATTCTTCAGGATTTGATTAAGAGAGTTAGTGTTCCAAAGGTAGTATAATATGATTAAATTTAATATAAGATTTATAATATTGATGATTTTAGCATGGATATTTGCTTATATGCAGGGAGGCAATCTGCCTTATACCTTTTTTTATATTTTTGCAGTAGCTTTTTTAATTTCATGTATACTTGCTGCAGTATACATTTTAAGCGTTAAGGTTTACGTAGAAATTCCTGACAGAGAGTACTTTTGCGGCACAGAAGAGCAGATTATAGTTACCATAAAGAACAAAGGTGTTTTCTTTATACCATATATAATAATTAAAAACCAAATGTTTAAGTATTTATTTAATGATTATAACGGCGAAGTCCTTTCCTTAAAATATGGTGAGGAATTGGATTTGAAATATGATGTTAATTTTCCTGTAAGAGGTATATACCATTTGGGTAGATTCAACATTTGGATTAGAGATCTCTTTGGTTTGATAGACCTTAAAAAAGACGATGACAAGAAAAAAAGCATAAAGGTATATCCTAATATATTTAACCTTAATAAAAATGTTTTTCAGGGAAATGACATCCTGAAAAATACATTTTTAAGCAAAAGTAATATAGAAGATCAGTACTATACAAGAGATATGAGAAAGTACAAAGAAGGAGACAGTTTAAAAAGGATAAACTGGAAGGTGAGTGCAAAAAAGCAGGAATTATTTATTAGAAATTATGAAACAGTGTCCGGAGAGGAATTTGCGCTGTTTTTAGATATGAATGAAAATAATTATGCTTTGGATGCAAGAGGGGTAAAAGAGGAAGCTATGGTTGACTTTGCTGTTTCCTTAGTATCTGACATGATTAAAAAATCTGTTGAGATTAATTTCATACTCAACGATAGACATCAAACACACTTTGGAATTAATGAAAAAAGTGATTTTGAGAAGCTTATGGATTTTTTCTTAGAACAAAAAAGCGATGGTAACATTGCAATTGAAGACTGTATAGATAAAAATCTTCATAGGATTACTGCAAGAAGCGGAATAGGGATAATAACTCCTTCAGTAACAGAAAAGCTCATTAGATATGTATTGCATCTTAGAGAAAAAGGATATTTCCTACTGCTGTTTATAATGGAAGAGAATGATACAGCGTTAAAATATAAGGATGTATTTAATAAATTACAAATAGGCTATTACCATATTAATTCCCTGATTGAACAGGAAAGGAATAATAAAAATAATTTTAGCCGAGAGAATATTAGATAGGTGAGAGTATGAGATGGTTTAATAGAAATAAGATGAATATACTGCTTATTTATCTTAATATATTATTTATTCTGAGAGTAATGAAGAAAGCTTATAAAATAGAAGGCTATAATATAATAACTGTGCTGATGCTTATAACCCTTGGGCTTTTTGTATATTTTATATTCCACAGTGTTTTTTATCGCAGCAGTCAAAAGGTAACAGTTTTTTTAGTTGTAACTGCAGGGCTGTTAGGACTCTCTATATTATACAGAGAATTTTTACAGGAATTTTTCCTGAATAATATAGTTAAAAATATAGAAGAGATTAATATTCTTTTAATCAATGGCAAAAGCACGAGTTTTTCACAGTATATTCCTGTATTTAGCATAGCAATACCTATAATTACAGTTTTACTGCTTTGGTTCAGCGCAAGAGGATTTCTAGATGGGGCGATATTATTAAACTTCGGAGGATTAATGTTTTTGTGGATGCTGGACTATGTTAAAGAGGTTAAAAGCAGTTTGTTTTTCTTTTCTGTGTTAAGCATAGCAACCTACTCTATAAATAACCACAATATTTTTATGAATCATTTAGATACTTTGAGGATAAAAAGGAATATAAGACCAATAAAAGTAGGTATACCTATAACCATATTTGCTGTGGTAATATCCGTTATTATAGTTATAATGCCCCAGGAATCTCAAGGGAAATATTCAAAGGTAATAACAGAAAAATTTAACAACAGATTTACACAGGGAAATTCAAAAGGAAATTCAGCTAAGGAAAACAATAAAATTAGAAGCAGTGTTTATGGATTGTATCAATCTGGTTATTCAAATACAGAAAAAAAGCTGGGAGGGCCTTTAACCCTTAACAGTGATCCTGTTTTTAAAGTTGAAAGTGACAAATCATATTACTTAAAGGGATCTACCAAGGAAATATATACAGGTACTTCATGGAAAACTGATAAAGATAACTTCCTTCAAACCGGAGAGTTTATGATTTCAAAAACACAGGTCATTAAAGATAACATATTAAATAATAAAACCCTCGTTATTTACCCTGAAAATAGAAAGGATTCATCGATATTTGTACCTAACTATCCTTTGACCATAAAAAGCAACAGAGGGGATATATATATAAATGAAGAAAATCAAACCGCTGTATTTTCAAATATAATAGACAAGAGTTATTCCGTAAACTTCATAGAAGAAAGTCATTTTTTAAGTAATATAAAATTAAATAAGACAGAATCCACAAACATTAGAGAGCTTTTGGAAACAAAGAAAGAATACCTTGAAATTCCTGAAAGCATAAGCCTAAGGACCATTGAACTGGTAGAAAAAATCATTGAGGGAAGCATAAGCGATTATGAAAAGGCTGAGAAAATAAGAAGCTATATCAGTAAAAATTATCCTTATTCTCTCAATGTATCAGAAGTTCCTGAAGGGAAGGATTTTATAGATTATTATCTATTTGAAGAAAAGAAAGGATATTGTGTTTATTCTGCTACTGCTTTTACAATGATGCTGAGGATTGCCGGAATTCCCGCTAGGTATGTAGAGGGATTTAAGATGTCCTCTGAAAAAGACGGAAGTGGTCTTTATAACGTTACTAATGAAGATGCACATGCATGGACGGAGGCCTACCTCAGCGATGGTCAAAATTCTTACTGGATAACCCTAGATACCTCCACTACTCCTAGAGAGCAGAGATTGATAAACAGTAATACGGGCAGCAGCGGAGATTCTCAGGAAGAACTGCCAGTACCTCAGCAGCCCAAACCTCAGAAAGGTAGTTCTGAAAGTCAAGAAGAGTCTCAGGAACAGACTGAGCCTTTAAAAAATATTTCCCTTGGGATTATATTGATTTCAGTTATTGTTTTTTTAGCTATTTTAAAGGAAGTATATAATAGATATAAATACTATAAGATAATTAGAAGTAGAAGCATACTA